>JBBTPF010000232.1:0-1322 GCA_038066295.1 Candidatus Methylomirabilota bacterium
ACTCATGCCCGGCCGAGCAGCGTGCGGGCCCGGGCGAGCGCCCGGCGCACCGCCACCGGCGCCGTCCCGCCCGTGACGGCGCGGGCGCGGAGCGAGGCCTCCACGGTGATCGCGTCCTTGACGTCGCCCTCGAAGAGGGGCGAGAACCGTCGCAGCTCGGCGAGCCCGAGATCCGCGAGCCCCTTGCCCTCGTCGAGCGCCAGGCGCACGACGCGCCCGACGACCTCGTGGGCGCGGCGGAAGGGCAGGCCCTTGCGGACGAGGTAATCGGCGAGGTCCGTCGCGGTGGAAAAGTGCTCGCCGGCGGCGCGCCGCATCCGGTCGGTGCGGAAGGTGAGGGAGTCGAGCATCGGCGGCAGCACGGCGAGGATCGCCTCGAGCGTGTCCACCGAGTCGAAGAACGGCTCCTTGTCCTCCTGCATGTCGGCGTTGTACGCGAGCGGCAGGCCCTTCATGGTCGTGAGCACCGCGACCAGGTTGCCGGAGAGGCGGCCGCTCTTGCCCCGGATCAGCTCGGCGACGTCGGGGTTCTTCTTCTGCGGCATGATCGACGAGCCCGTCGCGAACGCGTCCGAGAACTCGACGAAGCCGAACTCGGCGGTCGCCCAGAGCGTGAGGTCCGCCGCGAGCCGCGAGAGGTGCACGCCGCAGATCGCGCCGGCGGCGAGGAACTCGAGGAGGAAGTCGCGGTCGCTCACCGCATCGAGGCTGTTCGGCGACACCGCGGCGAAGCCGAGGTCCTTCGCGAGCGCCTCGCGGTCGATCGGGAACGCCGTGCCCGCGAGCGCCCCCGCGCCGAGCGGGAGCACGTCGGCGCGCGCGACGCAGTCCGAGAACCGCTCCCGGTCCCGCTGGAGCATGCAGACGTACGCGAGCAGGTGGTGGGCGAGGACGACGGGCTGGGCGCGCTGCAGGTGCGTGTAGCCCGGCAGGGGCGCGTCCAGCGTCTCCGCGGCACGCGCGACGAGGGCCGCCTGGACGCGGCGGAGCCCATCGCCGACGCGCCCGGTGATGTCTTTCAGGTAGAGGCGCTCGTCGAGGGCGATCTGGTCGTTCCGCGAGCGTCCCGTGTGGAGCTTGCCGCCGGCCTCGCCGATCAGCTCCTGCACCCGGCGCTCCACGTTCATGTGGATGTCCTCAAGCTCGGGGCGGAACGTGAACGTCCCACGGGCCAGCTCCTCGCCGACGGCCGCGAGCCCCCTCACGATCTCGTCCCGTTCCGCCGCGGAGAGCAGCCCCGCGCGGGCGAGGGCGCGCGCCCACGCCCCGCTCCCCGCGCTGTCGTGGGGCCAGCGGCGCCGGTCGAAGGCGAGCGAGGCCGT
>JBBTPF010000233.1:0-10634 GCA_038066295.1 Candidatus Methylomirabilota bacterium
CCGCCGCGCCTCGGCCTCGATCGCCGCGCGCGCGAGCGCCCGGACGAACGCCGGCGCCCGCTGCAGGCGCGCGAGCGCCTCCTCGGTCCAGGGGAGCCCGCGCTCGGGGATCATCTCGAGGTAGCGCTGGAACTTCGCCAGCACCATGTCGTTCTTCTCCGTGCGCGCGCCGAGGAAGGCCTTGATCTCCTCGATCACCTCGAGCTTCCGCGGGAGCTTCTTCATCTTCGCCTTCGCCACCTCGAAGGCGTCCATCGACAGCTCCTCGAACCCGAAGCCCCGGATGGACTTCGCCACGCGCAGCATGGACTCGTTGCGGATCTCCGTGAGGAACTCCGAGGTGACGACCGTCCGCCCGCGCTCGCGCGCCCGCCGCGCGACGAGCTTCCAGATCCCGGGACGCACGAACGGCGGCGCGTGCTCGACCCGCTGCCGGGCCTCCTCCGTCCAGGTCACGGGAGTCTCGGCGTCCACGCCTATCTCCCGAGCCGGGCCCGCGCCTCCCGGACCACGCGCGCGTCCACCACGGACGCGCCATCGCGCCGGGCGTGCTCCTCGATGGCCCGGCGGGCCATCGCGCGCGCGAAGGCGCGGGCGGCCAGCAGCACGTGGCAGGGGGCGAGGCGGAGCACGGCGTTCCAGGGGCGGCCGGCGACGAGGTGCGTCTCGATCTCGGTCCCCAGGCCGGCGGCCCACCCGCTGTAGGCGGAGTTGTCTACCGGCACCAGGAGCGTGCGGTCGCCGAAATCGCCATCGCCGGGGGTGGCCGCGGTCATCCCGGCCGTATTGTAGGCGCCTCCCGAGGGCGCCACCTCCTTTCCTCTTGGTGTGCCATGTGGCATTATCATGTCTGCCATGTTGCGCACCCGGGAGGTGTTCATGATCTCGTCCGCACGGCTCGTCGAAACACTCGGCGGTCGGAAGGTGTTCCGGGAACGGCAAGCCAGCTATCATGCCGTCGTCGATCGAGTCCGGGCGGGGCTGCCCTACGGTGCGCTGGAGGCCGTGGCGAAGCGGTTTTCAATTCCCCAGGAGGCGCTGTTCCGGGTTCTCCACATCCCTCCCCGCACCTTGGCCCGGCGAAAGAAAGAGCGGCGGCTCCGCGCGGACGAATCCGATCGCCTGCTGCGGCTCGGGCGCGTCGCGGCACGGGTCGAGGAGGTCCTCGGAACCGCCGAAAAGGCCGGGGGCTGGCTCAAGAAGCCGAACCGAGCACTGGGAGGTCTGGTCCCCCTCGAGCAGCTCGACACTGACATCGGCGCCCACCAGGTCGAAGAGATCCTCGGCCGTATCGAGCACGGGCTCTACAGCTGATCCGCGTCTGGCGGCTCTCCAAGGCGGCGCATGCCGCCTTCGACGGTGAGGGGGCAAAGTCCTACGGCGCCCGGTGGCACCGGGCTGGCATTCCGGTCGTCTACACCGCTTCGTCGCTCGCCCTCGCCGCGCTCGAGGTACTCGTGCACCTCGACACGGAAGAGGAAGCGACTGACCTCGTGGCGGTCATGGCGGAGATCCCCGCCTCGGTGCAGGTGGCCCATGTGCGACTCGCGCAGGTGCCACACGGTTGGCGAGCCTATCCCTCACCGCAGGCGTGCGTCGACCTCGGCACCCGCTGGATGACCGCAGCCACGACGGCTGTGCTTGCCGTTCCCTCAGCCATCGTCCCGAGCGAGCTGAACTACCTTCTCAATCCCCTGCATCCGAACTTCCGAAAGATCCGCGTGGGCCGCCCCGAGCCGTTCAGCCTCGACCCGCGGTTGTGGAAGCGCGTGTGACCGCCTTTCGCGCGCCCGCTACGCTCCCCCCGCGATGAGACGTCGGGACCCAGTCGGCTCCATGTCGTGGAAGCGCCGCTCGTGCAGGCGCGCCGGCCCGAGAGGTCAAGGCTCGACGGCTGAGCACGCGAGGCGAAAGACACCGGCTGCGGCCATGTTCTGCCACGCCTTCGTGAGCGAGCCACCGGTGTCGATCGCGCGACAGGCGTCCTCGATGAGCGTGGCGCGAAAGCCACGCTTGCGCGCGTCGAGCGCCGACCAGGCCACGCAGAAGTCCGTGGCGAGCCCGACGAGGAACACGTGCTCGAGGCCGCGGTCGCGGAGATAGCCCGCGAGTCCCGTCGGCGTCTTGCCGTCGGCCTCGCAGAAGGCGGAATACGAATCGACGTGGCGGCGGTAGCCCTTGCGGATGATGGTCTCCGCGTGCGCCACGTCGAGGCTCCGATGGAAGTCGGCGCCGGGCGTGCCCTGAACACAGTGGTCCGGCCAGAGCACCTGGGTGCCGTACGGCAGCTCGATCGTCTCGAAGGGCTTCTTGCCGGCGTGACTCGACGCGAACGAGACGTGGCCCGGCGTGTGCCAGTCCTGGGTGAGGATCACGTGCGGGAAGGCGCGCGCGAGCCGGTTGACCAGCGGGACGACCTCGTCGCCATGCGCGACGGCGAGCGCGCCGCCGGGAATGAAGTCGTTCTGGACATCGACGACGAGGAGGACGTCGTGCTCGCGGGGCGTCACCGGATCACCTCCCCCATGGTCAGTTGTGCGCGTGGGCCCGAGGCAGCATCGTCTCGAGGAGCGCGCGCATCGGCTCGCTGTGCCACTCGCGCGCGCCGACCGCGAATCCGGCGACCTCGCCGCCCGGCCTGACGAGGAACGTCGCGGGCAAGCCTGTGACGCGCCACGCGTTCGCCGTCTCGAGGTCGGGATCGAGGACGATCGGGAACGTGAGCTTGAGGTTCCTCACGTAGGGCTCGATGAGGGCCAGCGGCGCGCCGCGGTCCACGGAGACGCCGAGGACGACGAGGCCGCGGTCCTTGTACTGCTGCCAGAGCGCCTCGAGCGTCGGCATCTCGAGCGTGCAGGGCTGGCACCACGTGGCCCAGAAGTTCAGGACGACGAGCTTGTCCCTGTAGTCGGCGAGCGACGCGCGCTTGCCGTCGAGCGTCGTGAGCGTGAATGCGGGGCCGCGCTGGCCTTCCTTGAGCTCCGTGACGCCGGCCTTCTCGAAGGGATCGAGCGCCGGTTCCAGCTGCGCGGCGCGATGGCCACCCTCCTCACCGGGCCGCCGGAGCGGGAGGAGCCACACGAGCGCGCCCACGAGGACGACGGCGAGCGCGGCGCGGACGGCGGATTCGCGCCGGCCGGCGCCGGTGAAGCTAGACGCCCAGCTTTTCACGTGTCACCGCGCTCTCTCGCAGGTCCTTGGAGGGCGCCTCGAACACGATCAACCCCTTCTCCATAATATAGCCGCGGTCGCAGACCGAGAGCGCGACCCGCGCGTTCTGCTCGACGAGGAGCACGGTCACGCCGAGCCGCTTCAACTCGCCGACCATGTCGCGGATGTGGCGGGTGAAGGCGGGCGCGAGCCCCTGGGTCGGCTCGTCCATCAGGATGAGCCGCGCGCCGGCCATCATGACGCGGGCGATCGCGAGCATCTGCTGCTCGCCGCCGGAGAGCGTCTTGCCCGACTGGTCGATCCGCTCGGACAGCCGCGGGAAGTGTTGGAAGACCTCGTCGAACCGCCGCTTCCTCAGCGCCGCCCCGCGGTCCGCCGACGCCGAGAGGCCGAGCTCGAGGTTCTCGCGCACCGTGAGGCCCGGGAAGATCCGGCGGTTCTCGGGCACGAAGCCCACCCCAAGCCGGGCGATCTCGTGAGGTGTCAGGCGTGTCAGGTCGGTACCATCGAATTCGATCGCCCCACGCGAAGGCTTCAGGAATCCCATCAGGGTCTTCATGAGCGTCGTCTTGCCCATGCCGTTCTTGCCGAGGAGCGCGACGGCCTCGCCCGCGCGCACCTCGAGCGACACGCCGAAGAGGATCGGCGTCGCGCCATACCCGGCGTGGAGGTCACTGATGCGCATCATCCTCGGGGGGTCCGAGGTACGCCTCGATCACCCTCGGGTCGTTCCGGATCTGCTCCGGCGGGCCCTCGGCGATCTTCTCGCCGAAGTGGAGCACCGCGACCCGGTCGGAGATCCCCATGACGACCGACATGTCGTGCTCGATCAGGAGCAGCGTGAGCCCGCGCGCGAGCGCGATCTGCTTGATGAGCGCGGTCGCGCCCCGGGTCTCGCCCGGCGTCATGCCCGCCGTGGGCTCATCGAGCAGGAGGAGCGTCGGCTCGGTCGCGAGCGCCAGGCAGATCTCGAGATAGCGCTGTTCGCCGTGCGAGAGGTTTTCCGCCAGCTCGTCCCGCTTCGCCGTGAGCCCGAACGCCTCGAGGAGCTCCGCCACGCGCGTCTCGACGTCGGCCCGCCGCCACAAGGACGCGAGGCGCCCGGACACGCTGGCGCGACTCTGGGAGGCGACGCGGACGTTCTCCCCAACCGAGATCGCGGGGAAGATGTTCGTGATCTGGAAGGTTTTCGCGACGCCGAGGCGGTTGATCGTCTCGGGCGCGAGCCCGCCGATCTCGCGGCCGAGGAAGCGCACGCGCCCCGTCGTGGGCGCGTAGAGCCCCGAGACCACGTTGAAGAGGGTGGACTTGCCCGCGCCGTTCGGCCCGATCACCGAGAAGACTTCGCCCTGCCGCACGCCGAGGCTCACGTCCGTCAGCGCGGCGAGGGCGCCGAAGCTCTTGGAGACGCCCTCGACCTCCAGGACTACGCCGTCGCGCGCCATCGCCCGAAGCGGAGCGCCCGGCGGAGGCCGAGGAGCCCCTTGGGGAGGAAGAGGACGATCACGATCAGCACGACGCCGATCACGATGAAGTACCAGTCCACGTACGAGGAGACCTTGTCGCGCAGGAGCGTGAAGAAGACGCCGCCGATGATCGGGCCGACGAGCGTGCCGAGGCCGCCGATCATGACCGAGATGATGAACTCGCCCGACTCGGTCCAGAGCATCAGGTCGGGCGTCGCGAACGCCGCGCGGATCGGATAGATCGCGCCCGCCAGGCCCGTCAGCAGGGCGGAGATCATGCAGACGAGCATCTTGTACTTCTGCACGTTGTAGCCGAGGAAGCGCGCCCGGTCCTCGTTCTCGCGGATCGCGACGAGCACCCGGCCGAAGTGCGAGGTGACGAGCACGCGGCAGACCGCGTACGCGGCGACGAGGTAGGCCCACACGAGGTAGTACTTCCGCGCGGGCGTGTCGATGGCGATCCCCGGCAGCACGAACGCGTCGGGGAGGCCCTGGATGCCGTCGGAGCCGCCGAAGGTCTGCGTGTAGCGGAAGAAGGTGAACACGACCTCCGCGAAGATCAGCGTCAGGAGCGCGAAGTAGATGCCCCGGCGCGCGGTGGCGAAGTAGCTCACGACGAGCGCGTAGAGCCCGACGACCAGGATCGCGAAGCCGAGGCACGCCCAGAGCGAGAGGATCCCGCGCTCCAGCAGGATCGCCGTCGCGTACGCCCCGAGTCCGTAGAACGCGGCGTGGCCGAACGAGACCAGCCCCGTGTAGCCGATGAGGAGATCGAGGCTCATCGCGATCGCGCCGAAGAGGAGCGCGTCGAAGGCCAGGAGGAGGTAGTACTTCGGCACGCCGGGCAGCAGGGGCAGCGCCGCCAGCGCGGCGAACGCGACGGCCGAGCGCCACGTCAGCACCCTACTCAAGGACACCCTCCCGGCCGAAGATGCCGCGCGGGCGGACGATCAGGACGACGATCATGATGCCGAAGATCGCGATCGCGACCCGCTGCGGGTTCATCCAGAGCGAGAACAGGGACTGGGCGAGGCCGATCACGAAGGCCGCGACGACCGAGCCGCCCATGGACCCCATGCCCCCGAGGATGACCACGATGAAGGCGAGGAGGATCATCTCCACGCCCATCTGGGGGTAGACGGTGAAGATGGGCGCGAGCAGCAGGCCGGCGAGGGAGGCCAGCGCCGCCGAGCCGGCGAACGTGAGCGTGAAGACGCGGGGGACGTTCACGCCGAGCCCGTCGAGCATCTCCGCGTCCTGGACGGCCGCGCGCACGATGATGCCGGCGCGCGTCTTGGTGAAGAAGAGCCAGATCGCGAGCAGGAGCACCGAGGAGGCGCCGAGGAGGAAGAGCCGGTAGTCCGGGTACGTCATGCCGAGCAGCGGCGTCGACCCGGTGAACGGGGGCAGGATGCGCCGCATGTCGCCGCCCCAGATCTGGCGCACGCCCTCGCGGAACACCAGCGCGAGGCCGAAGGTGAGGATGAGGCCGTAGAGCGGCTCGCGGCGGTAGAGGGGGCGGAGGGTCGCGGCCTCGGTGATCGCGCCGAGCACGCCGACGATCACGGGGGCCGCGACCAGCGCCAGCCAGAAGGACCCGGTCACCCCGATCACCACGATCCCGGCGTACGCGCCCATCATGTACAGCTCGCCGTGGGCGAAGTTCATCACGCCCAGCAGGCCGAAGATCACGGTGAGGCCCAGCGCCAGCAGCCCCAGCGCGGCCCCGAAGACGAGGCCGTGCAGGAGCTGCGGCAGCAGGACCGCGACGAGATAATCCAAGTCTCGCGCTTACTTCTTCTTCTTGATCTCCCACGTGAACCCCTCGACGGGGTCCTTGCCCACCATCGGCTCGCCGATCGCGTCCTTGCCGTCGATCCGGGCGATCGGGAGGTTCTTGCCTGCCTTCACCTGGTAGAGGTGCATGTCCATCACGACCTGGTGGTCTTCCTTCCGGATGCACTGGCGGCCGATGTGCGTGTTGTCCCGGCACATGCCCTCGTGCGCCTCGGAGACCTTGTCGGGGTCGAAGGACTTGGCCTTTTCGACCGCCGCCGCCCAGAAGAGGACGGCGTCGTATGAGCCGGCAGCGATATTCGCGTCGACGCCGAACTTCTTCTTGAACCTGGCGTTGTAGGCCTGCATGTTCGGGTCGGGGTTATAGGGCGAGAAGTGGTTGAGCTGCACGAAGCCTTCCATCGGCTCCGCGATCGCCGCGAGGTCCTGCTGGAGCAGGAAGCAATCGATCCCCGCCAGCTTGTACTTCTTCGTCATCCCGAACGAATGGAGCTGCGTCATGAGGCGCAGGGAATCCGTGCCCGCGAACGCGAGGAAGAGCACGTCGGCGCCCGAGGCGTTGATGGCGCCGAACCAGGGGCTGAAGTCCTTCGTGTCGAGCGGGGCGCCGGCGACGCCGACGACCTCGCCGCCGAGCTTCTCGAACGCCGTCTTGAACTGGCGCCCGTCCGACTGGCCCATCGCGTAGTCGGTGTAGAAGAGGTAGACCTTCTTGCCCATCTTGTCGAGGATGTACTTGGCCAGGCCGTTCGCCTGCTGCCGCGAGTCGGGCTGGTTCGAGAAGTAGTACTTGTGGAACTTCGTCGTCCGCATGAACTCGGCGCACGAGACCGAGTTCCAGTGGATCGTCTTGTGCTTCTTGGTGACGTCCATGACCGCCATGGTCGCGCCCGAGGAGACGGCGCCGACGAGCAGCTTCACGTCGTCCTGGAGGATCAGCTTCTCCGCCTTCCGGACGGCCGGCGCGGGCTTCGTCTCGTCATCCTCGGAGACGATCTCGATCTTGTGGCCGAGGACGCCGCCCTTGGCGTTCAGCTCCTCCACCGCCATCTGGACGCCCATCGTCTGGTACTTGCCGTAGCCCTCGAAGACGCCGATCTTGGAGCCGAGGTCGCCGATCTTCACGACCTTCGGCTGGGACATGGCGGGCGCCGCCAGCCACACGGCGCTGACCACGACCGTCAGGAACAGGGCGAGCCACGTGAGGCGCTTCATGAGTTCCTCCTTGCTGATGTTGACGATGTCTGGATCAGGTCCGCGAGGACCTGCGCGATCCGCCGGAGCGGCTCGCGCACCTTGTCGGCCCCGGGGGCCGCGATGCTCTTCGCGTAGCCCTCGGCCTCGTCGAAGGCGAGGCGGACGGCCGCTGAGGTCTTGCTGTCGCGCGAGGACACGGCGAAGTCCACGAGATTGTAGTAGCGCCAGATCGCCTCGAGGAAGCGCTGGCCCGTCGCCGTGCGCGCCTCGAGCGAGAGCCTCGGGTCGGCGAGCTGGCGGTCGGCCTCGATCGCCAGCTCGCGCGCGAGGGCGGCGAAGAACAGCATGAGCTGGCGCTCGACCTCGAGGCCGTCCTGGGCCTGGAGCGCCGCGCGCGTCCGCGCCTCGAGGCCGGGCGGGAGCGTCGCGGCCTTGGCGCGCATCTCGGCCCTGAGGGCGCCCCGCTCGAAGAGCCGGAGAGCGACGTCGAACTTCTTCGCCTGGACCGAGAACTTGACCTGCTTGAAGTTGGTGGTGATCTCGTTGTCCCGGGGAGCGTAGGTGCCCACATGATGCGCGGCAGCGGGCGCGACTATTGTAGCGAGGACCGCGAGGATTATTGTAGCGGGGACCGCGAGCACGGCACGGACCGCAGGTGGCCTGAGAAAGGCGCGCGTGGCTCCGACACGCCCGATCAAACCCTTCCCCTCCGTGTCATTCGCCAGGCGACGAGGCCGGCGAGCCACCAGAGCGCCAGGATCGTCGCCCCGCCGAACGGGATCCACACCAGCCATTCCGCGACCGCCTTCCCCCTCTCGAGCCCGTGATACGGGATGAGCCCGGCCCACAGCAGGTAGCCGAGAGGATAGCTCGCTCCGCCCGCCGTGAGAAGAGCGATGATGGCCCCCCGGGTGGGGGCCGAGCGGGCCAGGGTCGCGGCGACCGTGGTCCCTGCGATGATGACCAGACCCATCCCCTCGGCGTGCATGTGGAAGAGGCGGAGCCCCGCGTCGAACTTCACGAGGGCTTCGTCGAGGATCCGCTCGTCCACGTCGCGCACGCCGACGAGGCCGTGGACCGCCGGCCGGGCGAGCATCGCGCCACGCGCCCAGCGCGTGAGCTCCAGCTTGAAGCGCGCCATCGAGGCGCCGCCCACCTCGGCCAGGACGATGAGCACCACCGCGACCAGGAGGACCCAGACGGGCGGCAGGCGCCAGGTGGCGCCGGGGGCTTCGGTCACGCGCGGCCCCGCGTGGCGGCGAGCGCGCCGGCGAGGCCGAGGAGGCCCAGGATGGCCGCGCTGCCGAGGGGCGTGAGGACCCAGCGCTCGGCGAGCTCGATGCCGGCGTCGCGTCCGAGCTCGAGCACCGCCGCGCCGTAGACCGCGTAGCCGAGCGGGAAGAGGCCCCCCGCCGTGAGGAGGACGTAGAGGGCGGCGCGGGTGCGGCGCCGGGGGACCGCGCTCGCCACCAGCGTGCTCGCGACGAAGAGGACGAGGCCGAGCCCCTCCGCGTGGGTGTGGAAGAACGACAGGCCCGCCTCGGCGGTGTACACGGCGCGCGCGCGCACCTCGCCGTCGTACTCCGCGGAGCCGGAGAAGCCGTGCGCCTTCGCGTTGACGTCGACGCGTGCCGCGGCCCAGCGCTGGATCGCCGGCCGGAGCTGGGACATGGCTGCGGCCCCGGTCTCGCCGAGGGCGAGGATCAGCAGGGCGACGAGCACGACGACGAGCGGCGGCCGCGTCAGAGCGATCTGGAGTCCTCCGGGTCAGAAGCTGGGAGACAGTACCATCGCTCCGGGCGTTTGTCATTACGCGGCGCCTGCCCTGCGCGCGCTCCAGGTCGTCCAGGCCTGGTCGGGGCCTGGCGGGTTAGTCCAGCAGGTCGCGGCTCACCATGGCGTGGACGCCCTTGTTGCCGTCGACGAGCTGCGTCACGTGGAGATCGCACGCGAGGCTGCAGAAGACATAGGCCTCCTCGGGCGTCCAGCCCTTGAGCTGCGCGAGCCACGCGATCATGTCGCGGAGCGCCTGCTTGGCCGCGTCGTCGAGGTCGGGGTCCATCCCCATCGCGATGTAGTGGGTCGGCGTCACGGCGCGGGGGAACGCGAGCTTCGTCCCCTTGTGCAGGATCAGCTCGAAGGTGCCGGTCAGGCAGGTCTCCAGCGCGGTGAGGCACACCTCGCCGTCGCCCTGCACGGCGTGGCCGTCGCCGGCGGAGAAATTCGCGCCAGGGACGAACACCGGGAGAAACAGCGACGAGCCGGGCACCAGCTCCTTGTTATCGATGTTGCCCCCGAACTCGCGCGGCTCGATGGACGAGATGGTGCCGTACTCCCGGCGCGGCGCCGTCGCCAGGATGCCGAAGAAGGGCCGGAGCGGGAGCGTCGGTCCCCACGGCAGCGTCGCCGTCTTCGCCTTGCGGTCGATCGGGATGATGCGGCGCTGGAACGCCGGGAAGTCCTCCGGGAGCGTGCCCTTGAGCGGACGGATCACGTTCCAGCCCCAATCGACCGACAGCTCGATCGTCTTGATCCGCACTTCCAGCGTGTCACCGGGCTCGGCCCCGCGCACCTCGATCGGCCCGGTGAGGATGTGCGGGCCGAGGACCGGCTTCAGCGTTTCGACGATCTCGCGGTGATCCGGCCGCATGATCGAGGTGTCGGCCACCTCGACCAGGCCGCCCGAGACGGTGTCGACCGTGACGGTGTCGCCCGGGTCGACCGTGAGCCGTGGCGGGATCGTTGCGTCGAAGTAGCCCCAGTGAACCGTTTCGGGTGAGGGACGGAGGACGCGGTGAGAGGACATGCAGGACCTCCTTGCCGCCTCAGGGGCGGCCCCCGGAGACGCCGAGATGGTGATCCAGGATTTCGACCTCCCCGGACAGCTCCCGGGGCGTGCCCTGGAAGACGAAGCGCCCGGAGGAGACGACGTAGATGGAGTCGGCGACCGACATGGCGAGCGCGAAGTTCTGCTCGACCAGCAGGATGGCGTGCCCGTGCTGC
>JBBTPF010000234.1:0-6629 GCA_038066295.1 Candidatus Methylomirabilota bacterium
GCGCCGGACAGCGAGGACGCTCAGTGGATCGCGCGGGCGTCGGAGGGCGCGGGGCACATCAAGGACATCGTCGCGCGCATGAACAACATCACGCAGGTCGCCGAGACGCCGGCGCGCGGCTACCTGCCCCCGATGCTCGACCTCAGGAAGTCGAGCAAGCCGAGCTGAACCGGTCGGGGAGGAACTCCGCCACGTCCACGCTCGGCTTGCCGGCCGTGATCCACTCGGTCATCAGCCGGGCGGTGATCGGCGCGAGCAGGATGCCGTTGCGGAAGTGGGCCGTCGCGACGAACAGGCCCGCGATGCCGGGCCACGGCCCCAGGATCGGCAGGCTGTCGGTCGCCCAGGGACGGAAGCCGCACCACGTGCGCGCGATCGGGAGATCGCGGAGCGAGGGCACGAGCTCGATCGCGGCGCGCAGGAGGCTCGCGATCCCCTCCGCCGTCACGGCGCGCTGAAAGCCCGCGCGCTCGACCGTCGCGCCGATCAGGAGCTCCCCCGAGGGCCGCGGCGCCAGGTAGGCCTCCCCGTGGATGCAGTAGGTCAGCACCGGCGGCACGTGAGCGAGCGCGATCATCTGGCCGCGGCGGGGCTCGACGCGGAGCCGCATGCCGAACGAGGCGACCAGCTCCGAGGTCCAGGCGCCCGCGGCGAGGAGCACCGCGTCGCCCTCGATCCGCTCCCCCTCGGTCACGACGGCCCGCGCGCGGCCGTTCTCCACGATCACGCGCGAGACGTTCTCGCCCGCGCGCAGCTCCACACCGGCCGCGGCGGCGGCCTGGGCGTAGGCCAGGACGAGCCGCTGATTGTTGAGCCAGTGGTCGCCCTTGACGAAGATCGCGTGGCGCACCTTCGGGGAGAGCGCGGGCTCGAGGGCCTGGACGGCGACGCCCTCCAGCACCTCGACGCCGAACTCGGGAAAGAGCGCCCACGCCTGGGCGTCGCCGCGGGTCTGGGTCGCCGACATCGGATAGATCGTCCCGCGCGTGACGTACTCGAGGTCGATTCCGGTCCGCTCCTGGAGCTCGCGGACGACCTCGGGGTAGAGCCGCCAGCTCGCCAGCGCGAGGCGCGCGAAGGTCGTCTCCGCCGATTCCCCGAGCGGCGCCAGGAGACCGGCCGCCGCGCTCGAGGCCTCCGCCCCCGGCGTGGCCCGCTCGAACAGCGCGACCTCGCAGCCCGACTTCGCCAGCTCGTACGCCGCGGCGCAGCCGATGATCCCGCCGCCGACGATCAGGACCTTCATGCCGCGAGCGCCCCCAGGAGCCGCCGCGTCGCGTCGGCGGGCGCGTCGGCCGTGAGGATCGCCGAGATGACCGCCACGCCGTGGGCGCCGGCCCGCGTCACCTCGCGGACGCGCTCGGGGGTGATCCCCCCGATCGCGATCACCGGGATCTTCACGGCGGTCGCGACCCGCGCGAGCTTGTCGAGCCCCTGGGGCGGCCCGAAGCCGCGCTTCGAGGGCGTGGCGTAGACCGGGCCGAAGACCACCCAGTCGGCGCCGTTCACCTCGGCCTCGATCGCGTCCTGGAGCGAGTGGACGGAGGCGCCGATCCTGAGCTGGCCGCCGACGAGGCCGCGGATGTCCTTGACCGGCAGCGACGTCGAGGCGCGCTGGACCGCGTCGGCGCCGACGGCGAGGGCCACGTCCACCCGGTCGTTGACGATCAGGAGCGCCTGCGTGTCGAGCGTGAGCCCACGGAGGCGCCGGCAGAGGAGCGCGAGGTCCGCGGCGCCCAGGTCCTTCTCCCTCGCCTGCACCGCGGGCAGCCCCGCCGCCAGGCACTCGCCGACCACGGCGACGAGCTCGCGCCCGCGCGTCTGGGTGCGGTCGGTGACGAGGGTGAGTCTCAGCTGGTCCAATCGGGCACGCCCTCGAGCGGCGAGGACGCGGTCGCGTAGAGCTTCTTGCCGATCCGTCCCGCGCGGTAGGCAAGCCGGCCCGCTTCCACGGCGAGGTTCATCGCCCGCGCCATCTCGACCGGGTCCTGCGCGCCCGCGATCGCCGTGTTCATGAGGACGCCGTCGCAGCCGAGCTCCATCGCGATGGCCGCGTCGGACGCGGTGCCGACGCCGGCGTCCACGATGACCGGGACCGTCACGGTCTCGAGGATGATCTTGATGTTGTACGGGTTCCGGATGCCGAGGCCGGAGCCGATCGGCGCGGCGAGCGGCATGACGCAGGCGGCGCCCGCGTCCTCGAGCTTCTTCGCCGTCACCGGGTCGTCGTTCGTGTAGGGCATGACGACGAACCCCTCGCGCGCGAGCGTCTTCGTCGCCTCGAGGAGCCCCTGGACGTCCGGGAAGAGCGTCCGCGAGTCCCCGATGACCTCGAGCTTGACCATCTCGCCGAGCCCCGCCTCGCGCGCGAGATACGCCGTGCGGACCGCCTCGTCGGCCGTGTAGCACCCCGCGGTGTTCGGCAGCAACGTGTAGCGCGCGGTGTCGAGGTGGTCCAGGAGCGACTCGCCCGACGGCAGGCTCACCCGCCGGAGCGCGACCGTGATGATCTGCGCGCCGGAGGCCTCGTGGGCCTGCTTCATGATCTCCATGGTCGAGTACTTTCCCGTGCCGACGATCAGGCGCGAGGAGAACTCCTTGCCGCCCAGGACCAGATTCGTGTCACGCATGGCTCAACCCCCACCCATCGGGCGCACGATTTCCACCTTGTCGCCTTCGCGCAGGAGCGTCGCGGCGTACGCGCTCTTCGGCGTCACCTCGCGGTTCACGGCGACGGCCGTGTACTCGCGCTTCACGCCGAGGTGCGCCAGGAGCCCTTCGACGCTCAGCCCGTCAACGACCTCGTGCCCCTTGCCGTTCACCACAATCTTCATAAACAAAACGGCCGCATCCCTTCGGGGTGCGGCCGCGCGATGTCCGTCGCTCGCCGTGTTCCCTTCGCTGGGATTATCCAGAGCAGGTTCGAGGGGTCCCGGGCCGCACCCGGTTCTCAGGAATCCTCCCCCCACGACGACAGTCGGAGTATACCACCCCGACAGCGAGAGGCGCCCCCCTCCGGTGCAAGAATCAGGATCCGTCCGACCGGACCGTGACGGGCCTCTGGATGTCCGATCACGCCGGAGTCGACGTGACGTTCTCCGTCCCGGAGCCGGCGACCCTGCTCCTCCTCGCGACTGGCCTCGCCGTGATGACGTCACTGATCCGGCGACGGCACCGCCGGAGGTAGCTCGAGGGAAGGTCGCGCCGGCCCGTACTGTCAGATCCTCTGGGGCGACCAGGGCGATGTCCTGGCCATCCCCCCTGAGACGACGTCGTCGGGCGCCTCGCGAGCGACTCGATCCAGTCCTCTACCGAGGACGCTGCACATGGGGCTTCCTACCCTTCGCCAACGAGACGTTCGAGCATGCCCAGCAATCGCTCCACAACGTCAATCGCCTTGCGGGCATCGGCCTCGGTGAACAGGTCCGACGCCGGAATCATCCGCTCCTCATCGCCGTAGAAGGCGCGCGACCGGTCAGCGCTCAGCGTGGCGAGCGCCAAACGGAGATCCACGAGCGCCTCTCGCCATTCATCGGGCAGGCGATCGACGAATTGCTCGACGATCGCCTCGACATCGTGCCGCTTCGGCGGTTCGACGCCGACGAAGCGAAGCGCCCCCTTCAGGATCAGCTCGACGACCTCGTGCGCCTCCCGGACGACATCGGCATGCACGTGCGCAGCAAGAAGCGTCCCGAGGGCATCACGGCGAGCTCGCGCACGCACCAGATAGTCGCGGGCGATCAGGCGGAGATTCACAGCACCACCACGTCGCCGGGCTTCCAGTCCGGTTTGAGATCCCAGTATTCGTAACCGTCCTTGTCGACGTAGCGACGAGCACCAAGCTCACCCAGGCGCTGCTGGAGTCGTTGGAGAATCCCGGCGAAGAACCCCCCGGCGTCGTGGAGCAAGACATGCCCCGACAGCATCCCGAGATAGTACGGCTTCACCCGCTCGGCCTCTTCCGGCGTCAGCGCGATGGGCGACGCCACCTCGGCGAAGGCCTCGGACACCTCCCGCGGTAGTTGGTAAAGGGCATGGTGCCGCTCGGAGCGGTCACTGGGCAGATCCCGGATGACGACCAGCAGGTCCAGGTCGCTATCGGGCCGGGCTCTCTCCCGCGCCCACGAGCCGAACAGCACGACGCTGACGAGGCGTTCCCCGAAACGGCGATCGAGGGCCTCGACGTACCGGCGCAGACCGCTGGAGAGCTGGGCTGGCAACGTCACGCTTCGTCCACTCCTGTCAGGTCAAGGTCAATCCTGGAATCATACTGGACGCCGACGCTGTTCGTGCCAGTTCTCCTTGAGCTCTTGCGATGCCCCCATCCGGCTCGCCGGCAGCGCCAGGATCCTCGCGCGCGCATCCGCATCGAAGTCGGCGCCGTAGAACCGCAGGAACAGCCGCTCGCGCACCGTGGCCGGTGACGCGGACGGCTCCTTCTCCAGCACGGATGCGACGACGAGCGTTCGCGCCGTCGCAAACATCGAGCACCCCATCTTCAGCCGTTCGGCGCCCGAGCGCTGCAGAAGCATCTCCCGGTACTTCCGCTCCATCTCTGGAGACGTGTCGTTCATCCGGCCACCTCCCGATAAGTCCGCGCGCCCGGCGGCCGTCATGCGATCGCCTCGATGCGATAGGCGCCGAGCCCGAAGGCGGCCACGGGCACCGCCGGCCGCAGTTCGGGCGGCGATGCATCTGGACGTGGCGGTACATGCCCTCGACGTTGAGCGGGAACCACTCCTTGTACGCGCCCCACTTCTCGTACTTCGGGAGCTTGACGAGCTTCTTGACCTCGTCGCGCGAGCGGCCCGCCCGCACGTGCGCCAGCACCTCGCCCCGCAGCTCCTCCATGAACTCGCGGAACATCCGCACGTGCTCCTTGCGCCCGAGCGGGCCGTGCCCCGGCGCCAGCACGTCATCATGTCGCCTCCGTGATGGCCCCGACCGCCTGCGGGTTCTCGAGCGACGAGAGGTCGCCGGGCTCCTTCCCGAGATACGTCGCGCGGATCACGCGGCGCATGATCTTGGCGCTGCGCGTCTTCGGCAGATCGCGCGTGAAGAGCACGCGCTCGGGCTTGAGCGCCTTGCCCATCTTCTGGGCGACCAGCGCGGCCAGCTCGGCGCGAAGATCCTCCGACGGTACCCGGCCCGGGCGCAGCACGGCGAAGCACACGATGGCCTCGCCCTTCACCGCGTGGGGCACGCCGATCGCCGCCGACTCCGCGACGGCCTCGTGCGAGACCAGCACCGACTCGACCTCCGCGGGGCCCAGGCGCTTGCCCGCGATCTTGAGCGTGTCGTCCGAGCGGCCCTGGATATACCAGAAGCCGTCCTCGTCCGTGTAGGCCCAGTCGCCGTGGACCCACACGTCCTTCCAGCGCGACCAGTACGTCTCTTCGTAGCGCTGGGGGTCCTTCCAGAAGCCCAGCGTCATCCCCGGCCACGGCGCCGTGATGACCAGCTCGCCCACCTGGCCGCGCACGGGCCGGCCGTCCTCGCCGAAGCACTCGGCGGCCATGCCCGGGATGGGCCCCACGAACGAGCACGGCTTGATCGGCGCGATCGGAAAGCACCCGAGGATGCCGCCCGAGATCTCGGTCCCACCCGTGTAGTTGATGATCGGCACGCGCGCCTTGCCGGCGTTCTCGAAGAGCCAGCGGTAGGGCTCGGGGTTCCACGGCTCGCCCGTCGAGCCGATGATGCGGATGGTGGAAAGGTCGTGGGCATGGACGTGCTCGGGGCCGTGCGGCATGAGCCCGCGCACCGCCGTCGGCGAGAGCCCCATGACCGTCACCTTGTGGCGCTCGACGATCCCCCAGAGGCGGTCGGGCTTCGGATAGTCAGGCACGCCCTCGAAGACGACGGCGGTGCCGCCGGCCTGGAGCGCTGCGGTGAGCAGCATCGGGCCCATGAGCCAGCCGAGGTCGGTGAGCCAGAAGAGCCGGTCGCCCTCGCCCACGTCCATCAGATAGGAGAAGTCGTGCGCGCACTTGATGAGGAACCCGCCCTGCGGGAGTACCGCACCCTTCGGCCGGCCCGTCGTTCCCGAGGTATAGATGATGAGGCACGGGTGGTCGGCCGGCACCGGAAGCGCCGGGCACCGCTCGCTCTCCTTGTCCGTGACCTCGTGCCACCAGAGGTCGCGCCCCTGGGTCCACGGGATCTCGCGCCCGAGCCGCCGGTAGACGATCACGTGCTTGACCGACGGGCTGGCGGCGACCGCCTCGTCGGCCGTCTCCTTCATCTTCACCACCTGGCCGCGGCGGTAGAAGCCGTCGGCCGTGATCAGCGCCTTCGCCTCGCAATCCTGCAGCCGCGAGGCCACCGCCCCCGCGCCGTACCCCGAGAAGCACGGCGTGTAGATCGCGCCGATGCGGACCACCGCGAGCGTCGCAATCGCGGCCTCGGGCGACATCGGCAGGAACACGCCCACGCGGTCGCCCTCGCCCACGCCCAGGCGCTTGAGCGCGTTCGCCAGCTTCGCGACCTCGCGCCCGAGCTCCGCGTAGCTCAGCGTGCGCGACTGGCCGTCGTCACCCTCCCAGATGATCGCGGGCTTGGCGCCGCGGCCAGCATCCACGTGGCGGTCCACGCAGTTGTCGGCGAAGTTCAGGAGGCCGCCCTCGAAC
>JBBTPF010000235.1:0-6264 GCA_038066295.1 Candidatus Methylomirabilota bacterium
GGCCCGGGCGCGCAGCGCGGCGTCGAGCCGGGTTCGGTCACGGCCGACCCCGACGATCTCCCGCGCGAGATCCCGGGCCCGGGCCGCCTTCGCCACCGAGCCCCCGAGGAGGCCCACGCCGATGACCGCGAGCGCTCCGATCACGCGGCCGTCTTTCCGAGGACCGCCTGGAGCGCCTTGACCAGCTTGCGATTCTCTTCGGGGGTGCCGACCGTGACGCGGAGCGCTGTCTCCATCCCGAAGGGGGTCATCGGGCGGACGATCACGCCGTGATGGAGAAGCCTCTGGTAGATGTCCGCGGCGCTGCGCCCGACGTCCACGAGGATGAAGTTGGCGCGCGACGGGACGTACTGGATGCCGAGGGCGTCGAACTCCTCGTAGAGGAAGTGGCGCCCGGCCTCGATCATGCGGACGCACTCGAGGATGTGGCCGTCGTCCTCGAGCGCCGCCAGGGCCGCTGCCTGGGCGAGCGAGTTCACGTTGAAGGGCTGGCGGATCCGGTTCATGAGCGCGATCGCATCGGCGTCGGCGACGCAGTAGCCCACGCGGAGGCCGGCGAGGCTGGAGGCCTTGGAGAACGTCCTCAAGACTCCGACCTTGCGGCCCTGCTTGACATGCTGGAGCGTTTCCGGGAAGTCCGGGCCCAGCGCGAACTCGATGTACGCCTCGTCGAAGACGACGATGGTGCGCTCGGGCACGCGCGACATGAACGCCTCGACTTCGGCCGCCGTGACGATCGTCGCCGTCGGGTTGTTCGGGTTGGCGACGAAGACGAGCTTCGTCATGGGCGTGATCGCGCGCGCCATCGCCTCGAGATCGAGGCGGTGGTCCTTCAGCATCACCATCACCCGGACACCGCCGGCCGCCTGGACGATCATCGGGTAGACGACGAACGAGGGGTGCGGCATCACCGCCTCGTCGCCCGGCCGGAGGAACGCGCGCACGAGGAGCTCGATCAGCTCGTTGGAGCCGTTGCCGAGCACGATCTGCTCGGGCATGAACCCATGCTTCTTCGCGAGCGCCTGGCGGAGGTAGAAGCCGCTGCCGTCGGGGTAGCGGTTGCCCGACTGGAGCGCGGCGATCACCGCCTTCTGCACGCGGTTGGAGGGCGGCAGCGGGTTCTCGTTCGAGGCGAGCTTGATCGCGTCGTGGATGCCCAGCTCGCGCTCGAGCTCCTCGATCGGCTTGCCCGGCTCGTACGGCGCGATGCCGAGGATGTGTTCGTTCGCCAGGGATTCCCACTGCGTTGGCATGCTCTCTCCTTATGCGACCGGGTAGGACCCGAGGATCTTGAGGAACAGGGTCCGTTCCCCGATTTCACCCAGCACCGAACCGACCTCGGACGTGTCGCGATGCCCCTCGAGGTCCACGAAGATGACGTATTCCCACGGCCCCTGCTTCGCCGGGCGTGACTCGATCTTCGTCAGGTTGATCCTCGCCCGCGCGAGCGGTTCGAGGATGCGGTAGAGGGCGCCCGGCTCGTTGCGCATGGCGAAGAGGATCGAGGTCTTGTCGTGTCCCGTCGGGCCGACGGGCCGGCGGCCGACCACGAGGAACCGCGTCGAGTTGTGCGGATTGTCCTCGATCCGCGCACGGACCACGGGGACGCCGTACAGGCGCGCGGCCAGCTCGGCGGCGATCGCCGCGACCGTCGCGTCGGAGGCCGCCAGCTCCGCCGCGGCGGCGGTGGACAGCATCTCCTCGGTCGGCACGTCCGGCAGGTGCTCGGCGAGCCACCCGCGGCACTGCGCGAGGGCCTGCGGGTGCGAGATGACGCGCTTGATTTCGGAGAGCTCCGCAGCCCTCGACACGAGGTGCTGCGTGATGTCCAGACGCAGCTCGCCGCAGATCAGCGCGTCCGACACGGTCAGGCGGTCGAGCGTCACGTTGACCGCGCCCTCGGTCGAGTTCTCCACGGGCACCACGCCGAACTCCGCCCGCGCGCGCTCGACGTCGTCGAAGACCTCGCCGATCGACCGCGCAGGCCGGTAGCCCGCGGCCGCGCCGAACTGCTGCAGCGCGGCCTGATGGGTGAACGTCGCCGGGGGGCCCAGGTAGGCGACCGCCAGGGCGGATTCGAGCGCGCGGCACCCGGAGAGGATTTCCCGCCAGACGGCGGCAATCGTGTCGGCCGGCAGCGGTCCGGCGTTCAGCGCAGTCAAGCGCCGAAGGATCTCGGCTTCACGTTCCGGCGCATACGGCGGCGTATCCTGACGTCGTTTGAGGTCTCCGATCTGAAGGGCGGCCTCGGCGCGTTGGGTGACAAGCTGAAGAATTTGGTTGTCGAGGTCGTTGATCCTGGAACGCCAATCGTCCAGGTTCATAGAAGCTCCTGCCGAACCAACTCTCTTGAAGTCTGCCCATTATAGGCCAACGCTTCGGACCAGGGCAAGTTGACTACTCTCGTGGGGCGGCGACGGCGGCGCGGAGGGCCTTGACCTCGCGCGCGGTGAGCCGGCGCCAGGCGCCGCGCTGGAGCGCGCCGAGTCCCACCGGCCCGAACGCCGTCCGGCGTAGCCACCGCACGCGATGGCCGAGCGCCTCGCAGTACCGCTTGACCTCGTGCTTCCGGCCTTCGGTGAACGTGACCGTGAGACGGCTCCCGCGCGCGCCCGAGTGCAGGAGATCCACCGCGGCCGGCTTCGCGGGCCCGTCCTCCAGCACGACACCGCGCCGCCATCGGTCGAGGTCCGCGCTCGTCACGCGGCCCTCCACGTGGGCCTCGTACACGCGCGGAAGCGCATAGCGCGGGTGGAGCAGGCGGTGCGTCAGCGGGCCGTCGTTGGTCATCACGAGCGCGCCCTCGACGTCCGAGTCGAGCCGCCCGACGGGGTACAGACGCGCGCCCGCCGCGACGAGATCGGCGACCGCCGGGCGGCCCTGCGGGTCGTGGAGCGTGGTGACGTAGCCGCGCGGCTTGTTGAGGAGCAGGTACTGCGTGGCTTCCGCGGCCGGAAGCGATCGCCCGCGGACCGTGATCGCGTCGGCGTCGGGATCGGCGAGGGTCGCTGGGCTCCGGACGACCACGCCGTTCACGGCGACGTGGCCCTCCGCGATCAGGCGGTCACCCCCCCGCCGGGACGTCAGCCCCGCCTGCGCCAGGATCCTGTTGAGTCTCAGCTTCGCCACGCTCGGCGACCCCAGCGAGCTCCGGTACGACCAGCTCGCCCTCCACCTTTGGCAGGTCGGCCAGATCGCGCAGACCGAAAGCGACGAGGAACTCGCGCGTCGTCTCGAACAGGTACGGGCGCCCGGGGGCGTCCTTTCGCCCCGTGATGCGGATGAGGCGCCGCTCCAGGAGGCTCTCGAGCACGGTCTCGGAGTTCACGCCCCGGATCGCGTCCAACTCGGGGCGCGAGACGGGCTGCTTGTAGGCGACGATCGAGAGGGTCTCCAGCGCCGGACGCGAGAGCCGCGTCTTCGTCCGCGCCCGCGCCAGCCGGACGAGCCACGGCGCCAGCTCCGGCCGCGTGATCATGCGATAGCCGCCGCCGACCTCCACGATCTGGAGGCCGCGGTCCTGGTAACGGGCGCGGAGCTCCTCCACCAGCTCGCGCGCCGCCTGGGCGCTCTCGAGCTCGAGGACCTCACGGATCCGCTCGGCCTCGAGTGGCATGTCGGACGCGAACAGCAAGGCTTCGAGGACGTCAGTTGGCGCCGGCATGGGTCTCCCCGGTGTGACGTTCGATGACGATCTCTCCGAAGAGCTCGGTCTGCTGCGTACGGATCCGGCCGAGCCGAGCGAGCTCCAGCACCGCAAGCAGCGTGACGACGATCTCGGAGCGCCGCCGCTCGCCCCCCGTCAGCGACGAGAAGAGGAGCGACCACGTGTCGCGGAGCAGCCCGAGGATCTCCGCCATGCGATCGAGCACCGAGGGCGGATTCGGCTCGATCTCGCGTGGCCGCTCCCGGAGCGCGGCCTCGATGAGCCGCCGCACCGCCCGCTCCAGCAGGTGGACGGACAGGTCCTCGAGGGGGATGTCCTCGGGCGGGGGCAGCAAGCCCGCGGGCCGGCCCCACACGAGCGCCTGCGCGGCCTCCCGCTCGCCGAGCCAGGCGCCGAGCGCCCTCACGCGGGCGTACTCGCGCAGCCGCCCGGCCAGCTCGAGGCGCAGCGTCTCCCCCTCGTCGTCCAGCGCCTCCGCGCTCGCGTCGGGAGGCACCAGGAGCTTCGACTTGAGATAGATGAGCGTCGCCGCGATGACCAGGTAGCCGCCGGAGGCCTCGAGGTCGCGGAACTCCATGGCCTCGAGGTGGGCGAGGTACTGGTCGGTGATCGTGCGGATCGGCAGGCGCGCCAGGTCGATCTCGTTCGTCCGGCAGAGGTGCAGCAGCAGGTCGAACGGCCCCTCGAAGCCCCCGACGCGGAGCGTGAGGTCGCCGGAGGCCTCGAGCGTCGTGGGGTCGTCGGCCGTCATGGCGTGAGGTTCACCGCCGCGCGGACCTCCTGCATCGTCGTCTGCGCCACCAGCCGAGCGCGGCGCGACCCTTCGTCGAGAATCTGGCGGATGGCGTCCGGCTTCTCGGCGAAGGTCTGGCGCCGCTCGCGGATCCCCTCGAGCTTCGGCAGCAAGTGCTTGAGCAGCACGTCCTTGCACTCGAGGCAACCGATCCCTCCGGTGCGGCAGCCGGACGCGCACGCTTCGAGGTCCGGGACGGACGTGAAGATCTTGTGGAGATCGAACACCGGGCAGATGGCGGGATCGCCCGGATCCGTCCGGCGCTTCCGCGCCGGGTCCGTCACCATGGGCCGGACCTTCAGCGTGATCGTGTCCGCCGTGTCGGAGAGGTAGATCGCGTTGTTGTAAGACTTCGACATCTTCCGCCCGTCGGTGCCGGGGACCTTCGGGATCTCGGTCAGCTTCGCGCCGGGCTCCGGGAACACCTGAGCGAAGGTGTTGTTGAACCGCCGCGCGACCTCGCGCGTCAGCTCGACGTGCGGCACCTGATCCACCCCGACGGGCACCCAGCGCGGCTTGTACATCAGGATGTCCGCGGCCTGGAGCAGCGGGTAGCCGAGCAGGCCGTACGAGGGCGACGCGATCTCCTGCTGCTCGATCCGCTCCTTGTACGTCGGCACGCGCTCGAGCCAGCCGACCGGGGTGATCATCGAAAACAGGAGGTGGAGCTCGGCGTGCTCCGGCACCAGCGACTGGACGAACAGCGTCGAGCGCCCGGGATCGAGCCCGGCGCCAAGCCAGTCGGCGAGCATCTCGACGGTGTCGCGCGGCACGTCCGAGGTATCGGCGTCGTCGGTGAGCGCGTGCCAGTTCGCGACGAAGTAGAAGCAGTCGTACGCGTCCTGCATCCTCACCCAGTTCTCGAGGGCCCCCAGATGGTTGCCGAGGTGGACCTTGCCGGTCGGGCGCATCCCCGACAGCACGCGTTCCCTGGGTGTCGCCATCAGCGCCTCGCTCTCTCCCACACCTTCGCCGAGCGGATGAACACATAGTACGCGTAGAGGGCCGCGAGAAGGAAGCCCCGCCGGCCGTCGAGGAACCCCGCACGGACGACGTACATCGAGAGGAAACGGCCCGCCGGCCGCAGCACGAGATCGGCGAGCCGTGCGGGACGCCCGCGTCTCGCCCACTCCTCGGCGGCGAGCGTCGAGTAGCGCTCCGCGCGCGCCAGGAAGTCGGCGATGTCCCGATAGCTCCGGTGAACGAGCGCCGCCCGGAGCCGCCCGACAGGGCCCTTGACTTCGACCGACTCGTGGACGGCGCGCTCCACGAACCGCCCGCGCCCCCGCCGGAACAGACGAAGCTGCCAGTCGGGATACAGCCCGCCGTGGCGGACCCAGCGCCCCCAGAAGAGGTTGCGCCGTGGCATCCGGTACCCCGCGCAGCCACCGCCGGCGAGGACCGCCTCGATCTCCTCGCGGAGCTCCGGCGGGACTTCCTCGTCGGCGTCCAGCGAGAGGATCCAGTCGCCCGTCGCCTGCTCGAGGCCGAAATTCTTCTGCGTCGCGAACCCGGGCCAGGGGCGGACGTACACGCGATCGGTGAACTCGCGGGCCACCTGCACCGTCTTGTCGGCGGATTCCGCGTCCACGACGATCAGCTCGTCGGCCCAGGTGACGCTCTCGAGGCAGCCGCGCAGACGCTCCTCCTCGTCCTTTGCGATGACGACGACCGAAAGGCGGGGGCGGGTCATGCGGCGAGCGCGTCCACGACCGCGTGGAAGACCGCGTCCACCGCGAGCGAGTCCACCCGGCCGTGGGGGCTCGGGTGGCTTTGCGCGAGGAGCGCGAGCGGGCTCGCCTGC
>JBBTPF010000236.1:0-3463 GCA_038066295.1 Candidatus Methylomirabilota bacterium
CGGAGGGGCTACAGTTCTCGGGGATGACCTCGGCGCCCCAGTCGTGGATCCAGATCGCGCGCTTCCAGCTCCGCTCGACGAGCGCTTCCAGGGGGTCGCCCAGGTCGATCTCGACGGGCGCGCCCACGAAGTAGACGGTCTCGATCGGGAAGACGGCGCCCAGCTCGCCCACGGCGTTGAAGAACCCGAGGTTGTACCAGGGCGGGATGCCCATCCAGAGGAAGCGGTAGCGCTCCTCGGGGATCACGCCGATGCCGCGCGCGACCCGGTCGCCCACCTCGTCGCGGAGGCAGCGGAAGTACTCCGTCGCCTCCGGCTCGCCGAGCATGAAGAGCAGCGGGACGACGGCGCCGGTGAAGAAGTCCTCCGACCCCATGGGACAGGGCACCGCGCGGCGCAGCTCCTGGATCTCCCACAGCAGCGCGATCATCTCCTGGGCGTTCGCCAGCGCCGCGCGCAGGCGCCCGAGGTCGAGCCGACGTCCGGTCTGCCGCTCCAGGAACGCGACCTGGTCCTGCACCGTCTCGCGGAGAAGCTCGGTGTAGTGCGCGGCGATGCGGGGGTCGCGGGGGTCGACATCGTGCGGCGGGCTCATCGGGTCGACGTGGAAGACCGGAATCGGCAGATAGGTGGAGGACAGCGCCTGGAACCACTTGGTCCGCGGGTCGCAGATACTGCCCGAGCCGAGGAGCATGGTGGGCGTCCCCATGCCGCCGCCCGGAGCCTCCGGAGGCGTGGCGCCCAGCTCGACGGCGCGGCTCACGTAGCCCAGGTTGTTGCGGAGGTAGGAGCAGAGGTCCTGCGAGAAGCCGTCGGCCTCGGCCTGCTCGCAGAAGCGGGTCGCCACCTGCTTGGCCGCGCAGACCGTGCCGAAGTTCTCCGGCCACTCCCACGGGAGATCGAAGGCGTAGAGGATCTCGGAGGAGACGCCCGCCATGCACCAGGCGAGCGGCGCGCCCTCGCGCCGCCGTTCCTGGCGCCGGTAGAAGGTCGGGAGCATCTCCTTGGCCCGTCGAACGGTCTCGAGCGACTTCTGGGCGCGGCGTAGCTCGCTCATCGCTCCCCTCGCGTCTCTCCTCGCGCGGTCAGGCGACCATCTCCACGAACGCCTGGATCCGGGTCCGCATGGATTCGAGGTTCGTCAAGGTGTAGTCGTCCTCCAGGACGAGGCTCGGAAGCCCGGCGTCCTCGAGGTAGCGGCGGACGTCGACGAGATCGAGCTTGTGCGGGTCGCAGAACGAGAGGATGTAGAGGACGACGCCCTGCGCCTGGAACTGCCGCGCCGCGTGGATCAGGTAGTCGAAGCGGCTCCGGTCGGTGCCGCGGTAGGTGCGCGGGCACTGGAAGCCCGTGAAGTAGTAGCGGACGAACCCGGCGAGGGGGTCGCCGCCGTTCGTGACCCGGCCGAGAAAGCTCCGCGCGCCGATGCAGGTGTCGTCCATCACCACGTGCGCCGAGCACTCCTCGACCAGACGGATCAGCGTCACGTCGTCGTTGATGCAGCCGTAGAAGAGGAGGCGCGCGCGCCCGGCGCCCGGGCCGTCGCGGCGGCTCATCACCTCGGCCTTCACCTCGCGGAGCAGCGCCTCGAGCTCGGCGGCGGGGAGGCCGCCCCCGGCGATCAGCACTTCCAGCATCTCGGCGCCCGAGATGAGCGGCGGGTTCGACTTGCGGAGCTGGTAGAGGTCCCAGACGAGCTCGCGGGTTCGGTTGTAGAGGTCGATGCTCGCCTCGAGCGCGCGGTCGTCGATCGGCGCGCCCGCGAACTCCTCGACGCGCTCCTTGAAGAAGCGGAGCTCCCGGTGGAAGAAGCGCTCGCTCGCGGGCGTGACGGTGTGGGGGACGTTGACCATGTGGGTGAAGGCCGCCGGCTTGTAGTGCGCCCAGATCCCGTACATCCGCTGGACGCTGTCGCAGGAGTGGGCCATGACGACCCCATCGAGGAAGTCGTAGCGCCCCTTCACCGCCTGGTCGAAGGTGTTCCTGACGAAGGGGCAGCCGTAGGGCTCCACGTACTCGTCGGCGTCCGTGACCGGCTGCCGGATGTCCCCGCGGATCCGGTACGGCACGAGCCCGGCCGCTTCCAGGATCTCGGGCGGCGCGAAATAGCAGAGGTAGCCGACGATCCGCTTGCCCTGGGCCTTGAGCTCGCGCGCCCGATCGTCCGGCGCTTCGTAGAGCGCCCTCGCCCTCGCGAGCCCCTTGAGCGCCATGGCCCTCCGCCTCTCCTTCCGCCCGGGTTGCCGCTCGATCGCCATGACTATTTAGCACGAGATCACCAGGCGCAGGCGGGCGAATCCCTGGGCGAGCAAGTCGAATGCGCGCGGGCGAGGTCGAACCAGCGGAGGCGGTCCCTCAGCCTGACGACCTCGCCGATGACGGCCACGACGGGGGGCTCGAGCCCGGCGGCCTTGTCGAGGATGTCGGCCAGAGTACCGGTGATGGTCTCCTGGGCCTCCGTGGTCCCCCAGCGGATGAGGGCCACGGGGGTCTCGGGCGGACGGCCGTGGGCCAGGAGCCTGGGGACGATCCTCGGGAGGGTCGTCGCCGCCATCAGCACGACCAGGGTGTCCACGCTGGTCGCCATCCGTCCCCAGTCCACGGCAGGCTCGCTTTTCGAGGTCTCTTCGTGGCCGGTGATGACGGCGAAGGAGGAGGCGAGCCCGCGGTGGGTGACCGGGATGCCGGCGTAGGCCGGGACCGCGACCGCCGCGCTGACGCCCGGGACGACCTCGAAGGGGATCCCCGCCTCCGCCAGCGCCTCGGCCTCCTCGCCCCCCCGGCCGAAGACGAAGGGGTCGCCTCCCTTCAGCCTGACCACACACCGGCCGGCTCTAGCGTGAGCGATGAGGAGGGCGTTGATCTGCCCCTGAGGGAGGGTGTGGATGCCAGCGAGCTTGCCGGCGAAAATGCGGAAGGCCTGGGGAGGAGCCTCGTCGAGAAGGCGCGGATCGACCAGGCGGTCGTAAACGACCACGGACGCCTTCCGCAGCAGTTCCAGGCCGCGGACCGTCATGAGCCCCGGGTCCCCGGGACCCGCGCCGATCAGGTACACCGTCCCGACTGTCATTTGTACCGGGGGCCGCGAGGCCGGCGCGCGTCGCTCATGACTCCGCCCCGAGCCGTTCCAGGAGGTGGGCCTTGGCCTCCTCCCGCTTTCCCTCGGCAACGAGCCGGCGGAGATCGGCGTCCAGGGCCCGGCGCCACGCCGCCCCGTCGGGGACGCGCGCGCGCTGGCGCAGCTCGCGCCTGACCTCCGCCACGACCTCGGCAAGCGCCGCGTAATCCTCCGTGAAGTAGGCTTCGAGATCCTCGCGGATCGCCCGGGTCAGCGCCGGGCTCGCGCCACCCGTCGAGACCGCGACCACGAGCTCGACGCGCCGGACGACCGCGGGCAGGATGAAGTCGCACCGCGCGGTGTCATCCACGGCGTTGACCAGAACGCCCCGCTCGTCCCCCTAAC
>JBBTPF010000237.1:0-7605 GCA_038066295.1 Candidatus Methylomirabilota bacterium
TTGGCGGTCGCGGCGTGCGCGCGCTCGATCCAGCGCCCGATCTCGTTCCAGTCCTGGTCGAAGAAGACCACGATCGGGATGGAGCGGAAGCCGTGGTTCAGGAAGCAGTCCGTGAGGTCGAGGTTCTGGTCGCGGAAGAACACGCGCAGCTCGCAGCCCGGCATCGCCTCGCAGATGCGCGCGATCAGCGGCGAGTTGCGATGGACGTCGCCGCACCAGTTCTCGGCCAGCATGAGCACGTACCGCGCCCGGCTGATGCCGCCGAAGAACTTCCGTTCCTCCTCGGTCAGCACCGCCTTCTGGTAGTTGTCCTCCGTGCGGGCCCGGGTGTCGCCCATCTGGGCCATGTACTCCTTCCACGTGAGACCCTTGGCGAACCGCTGCGCGTCCAGGGGGATCCTCAGCTGAGTCATGTCGTCCTTTCCTCCGGTAGGGTTCGATGTCGCGGTCCTTTATACACGAAGGAGGGAACGCCGTCGAGACGCGCGTGGTCGTTCCCACCTAGACCAACGACGCCTCGATTCGGGGCCGGAAGCAGAGGAAGGGCCAGACGGCGCTGTCTGGCCCCTTCCCTGTCTGGTATCGGCCCTATCGCGGCGACGGCAGCTCGGCCAGGGCCTGCCTGAAGCGGCGAGCGTGGCCGACGGCGTCGCGATCGAGCTTTCCCTCCGCGCGGCCGGCGGCCACCTTCACGGCCACGACAAATGGGCCGTCCTCCCGAAGAACTCGATCGTAGGCGCGGCGCAGCTCCTCCTCGGTGCGCACCTCCATCGCCTTCTCGACGCCGGCGCCGCGGGCGATGGCGGCCAGGCTCGAGCGCGCGGCCGTCGCGGTGGGCTGGCCGCCCGTGGTCTGGTGGACCTCGTTGTCCCAGATCAGGAGGGCGTAGTTCTTCGGCGCCTCGGTGGCGATGGTGCAGAGCGAGCCGAGGTTCATGAGGAGCGAGCCGTCGCCGTCGAGGCAGACGACGCGCACGTCGGGCCTCGCCAGCGCGATGCCGAGCCCGATGGAGGAGCACTGGCCCATGGAGCCGTACGTGTAGCAGTTGAGGGGGCGGTCGGCGATCTGCTGGAGGTCGAGCGACGCCTGGCCGAGGTTGGTGACCACCGCCTCGGCCGTGAGGCGCTCGGCGAGGAGGCGGGTGGCGACGGCGCGGGTCAGCGTGGCGGTCATCGGGGCTTCATTGGAGCGTGGTCGGCGAGCCCGGCTCGAACCGTGGGTGGGCCTGAGAAAGAAACGCGTGGCGTCATCCCTGCTTGCCTCCCGTCAGCTCGGGGGGCAGGACGAAGGCGACGGGGAGCGAGCGCGTGTAGGCGAGCTTGATGAGCCCGTCGCCCTGCGCCTCCAGCTCCTCGACCGAGGACGGCTTGATCCAGCGGATGCCGAGGGCGTCGAGGATCGGCCCGGTCGCCTGACCCATCGGCACCTGGGCGGGGTTGAACTCGCCGAGGTCGCCGCGGTGGCTGATGACGAGGGCGATGGGGATCTGGCTGGCGACGTTCAGCGACGCCAGGGCGTTGACGCAGTTGCCGAGACCGCTGTTCTGCATGAGCAGCGCGCCGCGCTGGCCGGCGAGCCAGGCGCCCGAGAGCAGGCCCACGCCCTCCTCCTCGCGCGTCACGGTGACGACGCGGCACCCGCGGTCGGCCCACAGGTGCTCCAGCACGTGGGTCACGATGTAGTCGGGGACCGTCGCGAAGGTCCGAATGTCGTTCCGCCGCAGGATGTCCGCGAGGTGCTTCGACCAGCTCGGATCGGCAGCCATGCGGGCAAGCATAACCCGATGTGGACGGCGGCGCGAGGTCGTGGTAACTGTCGGAGCCTGATGCACCACGTCCGCCTCGGCCGCACCGGCCTCTCCGTCTCCCGCCTCTGTCTCGGGACGATGACCTTCGGCCTCCAGTGTGACGAGGCGGCCTCGGTCGCCATCCTCGACCGCGCGGCGGCGGGCGGAATCACCTTCCTCGACACCGCGGATGTCTACCCGCTGGGCGGGGGCCTCGACACGGTCGGACGGACGGAAGAGATCATCGGCCGCTGGATCGAGAACCGGCGGCACGAGTTCGTCATCGCCACCAAGGGCTTCGGCGCCATGAGCGCGCGGCCCTGGGACCGCGGCAGCTCCCGCAAGCACGTCCTCGACGCCATCGAGGGCTCGCTCCGGCGCCTGCGCACCGACTACGTGGACCTCTACCAGCTCCACCACCCCGACCCCGAGACGCCGATCGACGAGACCCTGCGGGCCCTCGGCGACGTCGTGCGGGCGGGCAAGGCGCGCTACGTCGGCTGCTCGAACTTCCCCGCCTGGCAGGTGGCGCGCGCGCTCGGGCGGAGCGAGGCGCTCGGCGTGGCGCGCTTCGACTCCGTGCAGCCGCGCTACAATCTGCTCTTCCGCCAGATCGAGCGCGACCTGCTGCCGCTCTGCGAGGCGGCGGGCCTCGGCGTGATCCCGTATAATCCGCTCGCCGGCGGCTTCCTGTCCGGCAAGCACCGCCGCGAGGCGGGCCCGACCGCCGGCACGCGCTTCACCCTCGGGCGCGCGGCCCGGCGCTACCAGGAGCGCTACTGGCACGAGCGCGAGTTCGCCACCGTGGAAGCGCTGCGCCCGCTGGCGGCGGAGGCGGGGCTCTCGCTCACGCGGCTGGCCGTGGCGTGGGTCCTGGCGCGTCCCGCGATCACCGCGCCGATCGTCGGGGCGAGCCGGCCGGAGCAGCTCGACGACGTGCTCCCTGCCGTGGAGAAGGAACTCGACGCCGGCCTCAAGGCGCGGCTCGACGAGCTGACGCGCGAGTACCGCTGGGGCGACGACCCCCGCTGAGTGCTGTAAGGAACGGGTTGACTGCCCGACCGTCGGGCGCCGGACCCTGGAAGGCGCCCCGACGGCAAATACAAAGGAGCCGAACATGATCTACGAGATCCGCACCTACCGCATCACCCCTGGCAGCCTGGCCGAGGTCGAGAAGCGCTTCGGCGAGGGCTACGAGCACCGGAAGAAGTACTCCGAGCTGACCGCCTTCTGGCACACGGAGATCGGGCCGCTCAACGAGATCGTCCACGTCTGGGGCTACCGGGACCTCGCCGAGCGCGGGCGCATCCGGGGAGAGGCGGCGAAGGATCCGAACTGGCCGCCCAAGATCCGCGAGTTCATCCGCGCGATGCGCTCGGAGATCGTCACGCCGTTCTCGTTCGTGCCCGAGGTCCGTCCCGGAAGGGTCGGGCCGATCTTCGAGCTGCGTTACTACACGCTGAAGCCCGGCACGCTCCCCGACGTGGCGAGCGGCTGGGAGGCGAAGCTCCCCGAGCGGATGAAGCTCTCGCCCGTCGTGCTCGCGGGCGGCGTCGAGTTCGGCCAAGCCAACGGCTTCGTCCATATCTGGGCCTACTCGAGCCTCGACCAGCGCGCCCAGGTCCGGGACGAGGCGAGGAAGAAGGGCGTCTGGCCCCCGCCGGGCGGACCCGACCGGCTGCTCACGCAGGAGAACAAGATCCTCCTGCCCGCCGCCTTCTCGCCGCTCCAGTAGCCCGGAGGCGGTGGCGAGTGAGCGCGAAGGCGTATGTTCTCGAGTTCGGTCCGTTCGTCAGCGGCGGCCGTCGGAACACGGCGTGAGCCTGTCGCTCTACGCCAAGGATCCGGCGGTGCCCGGCGGCACCTCTGTCGGCCCCCGCCCGCTGGATCTCGAAGCCGAGCTGGCCCGGCGTGGCATCTCGATGCCGTAGTCGAACGATCCCGACCAAGGAGGGCACCATGGGAGCGCGAGCCGAGGCGCTGGCGAAGAAGTTCGAGACGAAGGCCCAGGAAGCGACCGCCGTGATCGAGCGGCTGAGCGATACCGACTGGAAGAAGGTCACGTCGGCCGAGAAGTGGTCCGTCGGCGTGGTCGCGCACCACATCGCGATGGCCCACCAGGGCATCGGCGGCATCATCAAGACGATCGCGGACGGCAAGCCCGGGCCCGGTCGGCCTATCGACGCGATTCACGCGATGAACGCCAAGCACGCCCAGGAGCACGCCAGCTGCACCAAGGTGGAGACTCTGGCGCTGCACAAGAAGAACGCCGCCGCGGCCGCCGCCCTCCTGCGCGGGCTCGGCGACGCCGAGCTGGACCAGAGCGGCGTCGTGATCCAGGGCGTGCCGGCGATGAGCGCCGAGCAGCTCGCCGGAGGCCTCCTCTGCGGACACGTGGACGAGCACCTCGGAAGCATCCGCGCCACCGTCGGCGCGTGAACGCGCCCCACTCCCTCGCCGGGACGGTCGAGCTCCTGGCGGCCGGAGCGTGGCGGCAGGCCCACAAGATCGTCCAGCAGGACACGTCCACGCTGGCGGCGTGGCTTCACGGCATCGTGCATACCCTCGAGGGCGACCTCGACAACGCGCGCTACTGGTACCGAAGGGCCGGCCGCGCCTTCCCGGGCCCGGACGCTGTTCCGGGGGAGATCGCGGCTGCGCGAGAGACGGTGCAAAGGGGGACTGAACGATGAATTCGTCCAGCAAGGTTGCCGTTGTGACGGGGGCCGGCACGGGCATCGGCAAGGCGGTCGCGCTCGCGCTCTTGAAAGACGGGTACCGCGTCGCCCTGGCCGGGCGGCGCAAGGAGCGCCTGAAGCAGGCCGTCGAGGACGCGGGACCCGCAGGCGCCCGGGCGCTGGTCGTTCCCACCGACGTGAGCGATGCGCAATCCGTCCGCGCCCTCTTCGCGCGGACGAAGGCGGAGTTCGGCCGGCTGGACCTCCTGTTCAACAACGCCGGGATCAATGCGCCGGGGATCCCGCTCGAGGATCTCGGCTACGAGCAATGGAAAGCCGTGGTGGACATCAACCTGACGGGCGCTTTCCTGTGCACGCAGGAAGCGTTCAAGCTCATGAAGAGCCAGGATCCTCGAGGCGGGCGCATCATCAACAACGGCTCCATCTCGGCCCACGCGCCACGGCCCAACTCGGCGCCGTACACGGCCACCAAGCATGCGATCACAGGCCTGACCAAGTCGACATCGCTGGACGGGAGGAAGTACGACATCGCCTGCGGCCAGATCGACATCGGGAACGCCGCGACCGAGATGGCGGCCCGGATGGCGAGGGGCGTCACCCAGGCGAACGGCTCCATCGCGGTCGAGCCGCTGATGGACGTGACCCATGTGGCCAACGCCGTGCTCCACATGGCCGGCCTGCCGCTTGAGGCGAACGTCCAGTTCATGACGGTCATGGCGACCAAGATGCCCTTCGTCGGCCGCGGCTGACCGCCCGCTGCGGTCCAGGATCTGACGCGCGCTATCGTCCCTCGGCCGCTTCCCGCAGCTCCCGGACGTGCTCGGCCCAGTGGCGGGCCAGCAGCTCCAGGCGCTCCCCTCCGGTCATGATCTCGCCCGTCGCCCGCCGAAAGCAGGGCTTGTCGAGATCCGGCGCGCTGCGAGCGACGCGCATCAGCCGGGCGTGGGCCTGGCGCACCTGGGTCAGCAGGTCGTCGAAGCTCTCGTGCTCGTGGAGGCGCCGGCACACCTCGTTCACGATGTCGGAATCGCCCGGCACCGGCCACAGCGGTCCGCCGAGCGCGGCCGACTGCATGCCCCACGCCGTGGCGTCGTGGAAGTAGAGGAAGTGCATCAGCACGTCCCGGGCCTGCCATCGGTCGACTCGGGCCTGGGTTGCCCGGCCCGGCCCCTCGAAATAGGCCAGGGTGTCCTCCACCACCCGGTCCAGGTCGGCGAGCAGCACGTCCCTCGACGGCAGCGCTGCCATCTCAGGGCGCCGTGGAAATCTTGTAGAGCGTCCCCGAGGAGCCGTAGCTCAGGACGTATAGCTCGCCATCGGGGCCTTCGCCGAAGCTCGAGACCGAGAAGGGCGCGTCCAGCAGGACGCCGGTCGACCAGGTGCCGGCATCGTCCTGCGCCGCGCCCCACATCAAGCCCGAGCAGTAATCGGCGTACAGGTACTGGCCGGAGAGGGTCGGGACCTGGGCGCCGCGATAGCGGAATCCTCCGATCACCGCGCAGCCTTGCGAGTGATCGTACTCGAGTATGGGGAGGACGAGGCCCTCCGGGTTGCAGCCGGTAGGAGGGTCGTAGCAGTCGCCGCCCTCCATGAGCCTCCATCCGTAGTTCTCTCCGCCGGCGCTGCTCGCGGGTTGGAAGTTGATCTCCTCCCATTCGTCCTGGCCCACGTCCCCGATGAAGATGTCTCCGGTGAGCCGGTCGAAGGAGAAGCGCCACGGATTGCGCAGGCCGTACGCCCAGATCTCCGGCCGTGCTCCCTCCACGCCCACGAACGGGTTGTCGGGGGGAATGGCGTACGGCGAGCCGCCATCGACGTCGACTCGTAGTATTTTGCCGAGCAGCGTCCCGAGGTTCTGGGCATTGTTCTGGGGATCTCCGGCGGATCCACCGTCCCCGAGGCCGATGTACAGATAGCCGTCGGGTCCGAACTGGAGCTGGCCGCCGTTGTGATTCGCATAGGGCTGATCCACCGTGAGGAGCGTGGTCGCCGAGCGCGGATTCGCGAGATTCGGGCTCAGCCTGGACACGGAATAGCGAGCGACGACCGTATTCCCTCTCCGGTCGGTGTAGTTGACGTAGAAGGAGCCGTTGCTGGCGTAGGCCGGGTGGAAGGCGAGGCCGAGGAGTCCCCGCTCGCCGCAACAGGACACCAGGTTGGAGATGTCGAGGAACGGTCGCGCCAGCACCCGGCCTCCGTTGTAGATCAGGATCTGCCCGGTTTGCAGCACGATGAAGAGCCGGCCGGAGCCATCGCCCGCATGGGCGACGGAGAGCGCGCTGGCCAGACCCGAGGCGAGGGGGACGAGGCTGATCGCCTGAGCCCCGGACGGCACCGGGCCCGAGATGAGGAGCGCGGCGACGAGAATTCCGGTGATGGCCCTGGGGATCATTGGCATGCCTCCGCGAGCCCGAAGTATATGCCTCCGCGCAAGACCTCGAGCGGATTCCTTATCGAATCGTGACGCGCAGCTCGCGCGGCGTGAGGCCGGCCCGCTCGCCGCCGAGCAGGCGCCCCGCGACGACGTAGCCGCCGGGATCGACCGGCTGCCCGTCCTGATCCCGCTGGTCCCAGGTCTCGGTGAACGCGCCGGTCTGCCCGGGAGCGATCGTCAGCGGCGTGAGGACGGCGAGGAACATTCGCCCGGCCGACCAGCGCCAGACTTCGTTTCAGCCACCGAGAACGCTGAACTCGTAGGGCTGGGAGGACGGCGCACTGGGGGCGACCGGGTCGGCGCCGGGATCGGTGACGGCGAGCGTCAGCGTGACGGGCTCTCCCGCGGCATAGACGGCTCGATCCGAGCCTCGTGACCACCGCCAGGGCGTTGTAGGCGAACCCCGGCCCGTGCCCCGGCTGTGATAGCGTCATGGGCCAGGGGCGCGGGTGCCCCGTCAACAGGAGCGCAAGCGACATGCCGATCCCCCGCGTGCTGGCCATGACAGCGCTCACCGGGCTGCTCTTGCCGGGCGTTGCCGCGCTCGCGCAGCCGCGCGCGATCACCGAGAGCGAATGCCAGGCGCTCCGTCAACGCCTCTCCGGCCACGCCCGGCTGTCGGCCGGCGTTCGCCAGCTCGTGGCCGCCCGCGCCGTGCCCGCGCGCGCGGCGCCAGCCGTGAGCGG
>JBBTPF010000238.1:0-5693 GCA_038066295.1 Candidatus Methylomirabilota bacterium
CGTCTCCTCGCCGACGCGCTCCATGTGGATCGCGAGCGCCGGGAAGCGGGCCTCGGCCTGCATCCCCGCCGCGATCGTTCCGCCCCGCTTGACGTCCTCGGCCAGCCGGTCCACCGCCCGGCCGATCGCCCGGTTGGTCATCATGTCCCCCACGACCGCCAGCGCGCCCATGACCGGCACGCCGCTCTTCAGCATCGTGCCGAGCGTCCGGGTGAAGCGCGCCGCCTCGACCTTCATCGTGAGCGGGCCTGCGAGCGGGAGCCGGAGCAGCGTCTGGTCCCACTGGAGCCGCCCCTCGGGCGTCCCGGTCCAGACCCGCCAGCCGAGGACCGCGGCCAGGACCAGGAGGACGCCGGCCCACCAGTACTGCTGGGTGATCGCGCTCGCGGACAAGAGTATCTGCGTCGGGAGCGGCACCGCCTGGCCGAGGTCGGCGAAGATCGTCGCGAAGCGCGGGATGACGAACGTCATGAGAAAGACGATGGCGCCGACGCCGACCGCCGTGATCACCGCGGGGTAGGCGAGGGCCGAGACGACCGCCTCGGCGAAGGCCGCGCGCGCCTCGAGGAACTCCGCGAGGCGCCGGAGCGTGACCTCGAGGACGCCGCCCTTCTCGCCGGCGCGGACCATGTTGATGTACAGCCGCGAGAAGGGGCGCGGGTGGTGTTTGGCGAGCGCTTCGCTGAGCGACGCGCCGCCGCGCACGCTCACGAGGAGGTCGCCGACGATCGCCTTGACCCGCGGGTTCGGCGCCAGTTCTTCGAGAATCGCGAGCGTGCGGTCGAGCGGGAGGCCGGCCTCGAAGAGCGTGGCGAGCTGCTGGGTCAGGGCCAGGAGGTCGCGCTGGCCGACGCGCGACGAAGCGCCGAACGCGAGCCAGGCCTGCCGTTCGGCGTGGGGCGCCACACGGATCGGATAGTACGCGTCCTTCTGCAGGCGCTCGACCACCGCGCGGGCGTCGGGTGCCTCCATGACACCGTCGATGGTCTGGCCGCGCCGATCCGCCGCCCGGTAGACGAAGACGGGCATCGCGGGCTACGCGTCTTCCTGGGTGACGCGGAGGATTTCCTCGACCGTCGTGACGCCCTCGCACGCCTTCGCCCAGCCGTCGAGCCGGAGCGTCGCCATGCCCGCCTCGACCGCCTGGCGCCGGATCTCGCGGCTTGGCGCGCGCCGGAGGATCAGGCTTCGCGCGTCCTCGGTGATGGGGAAGAGCTCGTAGATGCCGGTGCGCCCGCGGTACCCGGTGGAGCGGCACTCGTCGCAGCCTCGGCCGCGGTACAGGCGCGTCCCTCCCGCGCCCTCGATCCCGAGCGCCTCGAGGTCGGCGGGGTTCGGCGTGTCGGGGACGCGGCACGCCGGGCAGACGCGCCGGACGAGCCGCTGGGCGAGCACGCCTTCGAGGACGGAGGCGACGAGGTAGGGCTCGACCCCCATGTCTTGAAGCCGCGTGATCGCGGCCGGCGCGTCGTTCGTGTGGAGCGTGGAGAACACGAGGTGGCCCGTGAGCGCCGCCTGAATGGCGATCTCCGCGGTTTCGAGGTCGCGGATCTCACCGATCAGGATCACGTCGGGGTCCTGGCGGACGATGTGCCGCAGCCCCGTGGCGAACGTGAGCCCGATCTTCGGCTTGACCGGGATCTGGTTGACGCCCTTGAGCTGGTACTCCACCGGGTCCTCGACCGTGATGATCTTGCGGTCCGGCGAGTTGATCTTGTCGAGAGCCGCGTAGAGCGTCGTGGTCTTGCCCGAGCCCGTCGGCCCGGTGACGAGGACGATGCCGTGCGGGCGCTTGATGAGCGCCTCGAAGTGCCTCAGCGTGCCCGGCCCGAAGCCGAGCTTCTCGAGCGGGAGGAAGACGCTCGAGCGGTCGAGGAGCCGCATGACGATCGACTCGCCGTGCACCGTCGGGATCGTCGAGACGCGGATGTCCACGCGCCGGTCGCGCAGCGTAACGCGGATGCGCCCGTCCTGGGGCAGCCGCCGCTCCGCGATGTTCATCTCGGCCATGAGCTTGACGCGCGAGGTCACCGCCGCCTGGAGGCGCCGCGGCGGCGCCTCCTGGTCGAACAGGATGCCGTCGACGCGGTAGCGGATCCGCAGCGTGTCCTCGTAGGGCTCGATGTGGATGTCCGACGCCTCGCCGTCGATGGCGCTCTCGATGAGGAGGTTCACCAGGCGCACGACCGGCGCCTCGAAGGCCATGTCGCGGAGGTGGTTGATGTCCTCGTCGCCCTCGGGCCCGCCCTCCTCCTCCATGCCCTCGACGATGCGCTGGAGCGGCGTCGCCGCGCCGTCGTAGGTCCGGTCGATCGCCTCGGTGATCGCCTCCGCGGAGCTGACGACGATCTTCACGTTGAAGCCCGTGAACTGGCGGAGGTCGTCCACGATCACGGGGTTCAGCGGGTCCGCCGCGGCCACGGTCAAGAGGCCGTTCTCGACGCTGACGGGGCAGACCGTGTACTGGCGCAGGTACTTCGGCGAGAGGTTCTTGACGAGCGGCAGCGGGGAGGGGAGCTCCTCGCGCGAGAGGAACGCGAGGTTCTGCTGCTTGGCGAGCGTCCGGAGGACGTCCTCGCCGGTGACCGCGCCCATCGCCACGAGCGCCTCGCCCAGGCGCTCGCCCGTCGCCCGGCCGCGAGCGAGCGCCTGCTCGACGGCCTCCGGGGTCGTGAGCCGTTCCTGCACGAGGATTTCGCCCAGCAGGCGGGGAGGCACCGCGATGACCATGCTATGCTCGCGGGTCATGGTAGCATACCTCGCTTTCGCGGCCGTCGCTGCGGCCGCGGATCTGGCCGGCGCGCTGCTCGTGGTGCGGGCCCACCAGAAGGGCCTGGCGCCCCTCCGGTACTTCGTCGCCGCCGGCGCGGGCTTCATGCTGGCGGCGGCCTTCGTCCGGATGCTCCCCGAAGCCGCGCAGGTGCCGCACGCCTTCCTGTTCGTCCTCATCGGGTACTTCGGCGTCCACCTCTTCGAGCACACCGTGGCGCCGCACTTCCACTTCGGCGAGGAAGTCCACCCGGAGGCGCTGCTGGACCCGGCCGCCGGCTACCTCGCGCTCCTCGGGCTCGGCGTCCACACGCTCTTCGACGGCGTGGCCATCGCGGCCGGGTTCATGATCGCGCCCGCGCTCGGCGCGCTCCTGTCGATCGCCGTGTTCCTCCACAAGGTGCCCGAGGGCTTCACGATCGCCTCCGTCATGCTCGCGAGCGGCCACTCGCGCGCCGCCGCCGTCGGCGCCGGCGCGATCCTCGGCGTGCTGACGCTCGTCGGCGCGATCGCGACGAGCTTCGTCGCCGAGCGCCACGTGGGCGTGGCGCTCGCGCTCTCCGCCGGCGTCACCATCTACGTCGCGGCCTCGGACCTGATCCCCGAGGTGAATCGGGAGGGGGGGCCGGCGCTCGCCTGGACGGTCTTCGGCGGGCTCGTGCTCTTCGCGGCGGCCGACTGGCTGCTCTCGCCCCTCGGCGGGCACTGATCTACGCCCTCTCCCGGGATCGTCCGGGATAGAATCAAGGGCGTGGACGCTCGTCTCGAGGCTGCGGCTCGCCGGCTCCGGCTCGCCCTGGATCTGTTCAGCACCGGAGAGCTGCTGATGCGCCAGCGACTGCGGCGGGCCCATCCTGAGCTGTCGGCCCAGGAGATCGAGCGGCGCCTCGTGAAATGGCTTCACGCGCGCCCGGGAGCGGAGTTCGGGGACTCCCCCGGAAGACCTTCCGCGTGGCCCCGTCGGCGCCCCTGAGTCGCCTCGAGGCCATCCTGCGCCGCGCGGCCCGGGACCTCGATGACCTCGGCCGCCGCTGGGCGCTCGTGGGAGCGCTCGCCGTTTCGGCGCGGGCCGAGCCGCGGTTCACTCGCGACATCGATCTGGTCATCGCTGTCGCGAGCGACGACGATGCCGAACGCCTGGTTCGCGACCTGCAGGCTCGGGGCTACCGGGTGCAGGCCATCGTCGAACAGGAGGCGACGCTTCGCCTGGCCACCGCGCGCCTGATGCCGGCCGATGAGGACGAGACGGGCGTGGTGCTCGATACGCTCTTTGCCTCGTCAGGCATCGAATCCGAAATCGTCGCCGGATCCGAGACGCTGGAAATCCTGCCGGATCTCCGGACCCCCGTCGCGACGACCGGACACCTGATCGCGCTCAAGATCCTCGCCAGGGATGACCGGCTTCGGCCGCAGGACCGCGTGGATCTCGTCGCGCTCGTGGCCGCGGCGACGCCGGCGGACATCGAGCAGGCACGGAGCGCGATCGCGCTCGTCACCCGGCGCGGATTCCACCGAGGCAAGGATCTCGTGACCGATCTCGAGCAGTTCCTCGCGGCTCACCGCGCAAAGTGATGCTAAGCTCGCAGCCATGAAGATCCTGGTGCTGCACGGCCCGAACCTCAACCTGCTCGGCACGCGCGAGCCCGCGGTCTACGGCCGCGTCAGGCTCGCGCAGGTGGACCGCATGCTGCGCGACCACGCGCGGCGCCGGGGCGACGCGGTCGAGTGCCGCCAGTCGAACCACGAGGGTCAGCTGATCGACTGGCTCCAGTCCGCCGCGCGCGAGGGGTTCGCGGGCGTCGTTTTCAATCCCGGAGCCTTCACGCACTACTCCATCGCGCTCCGCGACGCGGTCGCGGCCATCACGCTGCCGGTCGTGGAGGTGCACCTCTCCAACATCCACGCGCGCGAGGAGTTCCGCCGCCACTCCGTGATCGCGGCGGCCGCGCGCGGCCAGATCGCCGGGTTCGGCCCGCAGAGCTATCTGCTCGGCCTCGACGCCGTCGCCTCGCTTGCGCGCGGGCGGCGGTGAATCGACGCTGCCGTTTCCCCGTCTAACGGACGACGGGGACGGGGGCGCGGGTGATCCGTGACGGAGCTCGACGATCTCGCCCTCGTCGAACGGTGTCGCCGCGGCGACGTGGCGGCGTTCGAGCCTCTGGTCGAGAAGTATCGCCAGCGGGTGTACCGCCTCGCCTGCAACGTGCTCCGCGACACGGAGGAGGCCCTGGACGTCGCGCAGGAGGCGTTCATCCGGGCGTACCAGGCGCTCCCGTCGTTCCGGGGGCAGTCGGCGTTCTACACGTGGCTGTTCCGGATCACGATGAACGTCGCCTCCGACCGCGTGCGACAGCGCGCCGCGCGCGGGCGGGCGTTCGGCACCGAGCGGGTGGAGGAGGAGGAGTGGGAGCGGACGCTGGTGGATCGGGGCGAGGCGCCTGACGACTCGGCCGCGCGGGCCGAGGAGCGGAGGCGCATCCAGCGGGCGATCGAGTCTTTGCCGGAACATCACCGCGCGATTATCATGTTGAGTGATCTCGAGGGGCTCTCGTACCGCGAGATCGCCGAGGTGCTGGGGATTCCGATGGGGACCGTCATGTCGCGCCTGCACAACGCCCGCAAACGCCTGCGGCAGGCCCTCGGCCCGCTGCTCGTCCTCCTGCTGGTGCTGTTCGCCATGCTCGCGGCGGCGACCGCCGAGGCCCAGCAGGTGGTGCGCTTCGGCACCCGCGTCGTCCTCGCCAGCGACACGCCGCCGCCGCCCGGGCAGCGCCTGGCGCCGAGCGGCCCCGACGAGCGCCTCGACAGCTTTCTGCCGAAGCTCCGCCAGCTCTTCCGCTACAAGGAGTACACGTCGCTCGAGCGGTACCGCGCCGAGGTGCCGGTGGGCACGACCCAGCGCTGGCCCGTCCCCGGCGACCGGC
>JBBTPF010000239.1:0-3527 GCA_038066295.1 Candidatus Methylomirabilota bacterium
GAAGTGCGAAAAGTATCGCACGACGCGTCGTGCTATTCAACCCGATGGTGCCGTCTTCCGGATATCCACTACGGGCGGTGTCAGGGCGCTGACACTGCCGGGGCCGAGGGCTGATCCGGCGCGGGGTTAGCGCGGGCGCCCCGGACCCCGTCCGGGGATGGTTCGACGGAACGCGGTCGGATCGTTGTCGGTCTTGCCGCCGACCGCGGCGCCGCACTCGGCGCAGACGTAGTCGTACTTGTTACCGGTCGGCAGCACGAGGAGGAGCTTCTTGCGCGCGGGCGTGGCGCGCCGGCAGCGCGGGCAGAAGAGGCTCGTCGCCTCGAACTCCTGGAAATCGTCGGGTCTCGTCATCAGCGGGTCATTGTACCCGGCCCGCGAGCGCGCGCAGCTCCTTACGGAGGATCTTGCCCACGGGGTTCTTCGGGAGCGACTCGACGAAGCGCACCTGCTTGGGGCACTTGTACTTGGCCAGGCGCTCCTGACAGAAGCCGATGATCTCCTCCGGGGTCGCCCGCTCGTCCCCCCGGAGCGCGACGAACGCGAGCACGTCCTCGCCCATGAGCGGGTCGCGCACGCCGACCACCGCGGCCTCGGCGATCTTCGGGTGGGCGTAGAGGACCTCCTCGACCTCGCGGGGGTAGATGTTGAAGCCGCCACGGATGATGAGGTCCTTTTTCCGCTCGACGATGTAGAGGAACCCGTCGGCGTCGAGCCGGCCGACGTCGCCGGTGTGGAGCCAGCCGTGCCGCAGCGTGCGCGCCGTCTCCTCGGGGAGCCCGTAGTAGCCCGCCATCACGTTGCGCCCGCGGACGCACACCTCGCCGAGCTCGCCCGCGGGCAGCTCCCGGTCGTCGTCGTCGAAGATCTTCACCTCGACGCCGGGGATCGGCTGGCCGACCGAGCCGAGCTTCCGCACGCCGGACACCCGGTGGGCCGAGACGACCGGCGAGGCCTCCGTGAGGCCGTAGCCCTCGAGGAGGCGGCCGCCGAACTTCGTCTCGAAGGGCTCGACGATCTCGATCGGCAGGGGCGCCGCGCCCGAGCCCCAGACCTTCATCGAGGAAGTGTCGAAGCGCTCGGCGCCCGGGAAGTGGAGCAGGTAGACGAACATGGTCGGCACGCCGGACATCTGCTGCACGCGGTACCGCTGGATCGTCTCGAGGACCAGCTCGGGATTGAACCAGCGGAGGAGCACGCCGCGCGTGCCCAGGAGATTGCCCGCGTTCATCAGCGTGAGGCCGTAGGAGTGCGAGAGCGGCAGGACGGCGAGCGCCCACGCGGCGCGGTCGAGCTCGTAGAGGCTCGCCGCCGCGCGCGCGTTGGAGGCGAGGTTGTCGTGGGAGAGCGCGACCCCCTTCGGGCGCCCGGTGGTTCCCGACGTGTAGAGGATGACGGCGAGGTCGCCGTCCGCGCGATCGGCCGTGGCGAACGCGTCCGCCTCGCGCGCGACCAGCTCCTCGTAGGGCATCGCGCCGGGGGTCCCACCGACGGAGACGACCGGGCCCACCCAGCCCTCGAGCTTCGGCGCGAGCTCCGGCGAGGTGATCGCCAGGCGTGCGCCGGAGTCCGCCAGGATGTGGCGGACCTCCTCCGGGTTGAGGAGGAAGATCACCGGCACGATCACGGCGCCGAGCTTCAGGATCGCGGCGTAGGCCTGCATCACCTCGGGGCAGTTGGGGAGCATGACCACGATGCGGTCGCCCGGGCCGATGCCGAGCCGGCGGAGCGCGTTGGCGAGGCGGTTCGCCGCCCGCTGCTGCTCGACGTTGGTCCACTCGCGCCCCTCGAACGCGAGCGACACGTACTCGCCGTACGTCCGGACGTTCTCCTCGCCGAGCGCGGCCAGGTTCATACGGAAATCATACTTCATGGTAGGATCGGCTCGCGATGTTCCGCTCCCGACTCGCCGTCAAGATCGGGCTGCTCATCGTCGCCATCCTCATCATCGGCTTCGGCGCCTCGACGGTCGTGACCATCCAGCGCGAGTCGAACGCGCTCGTCGAGCAGAACAAGGTCGCGGCGCGCCGGCTCACCGCCACCGTGGTGGCGTCCGTCGAGGGCGCGATGCTCCAGGGGCGGCCGGACGTCACCCGCACGATGATCCAGGAGCTCAGGGCCTCCTCGCTCGTCGCGGACTTCACCATCTACCGGCGCAACGGCGTGGAAGCGTTCACCGACCTCGCGACCGCGACGGAGGTCGCGAAGACGGGCAACCTCTCCAACGAGGTGCTCGAGGCGCTGGCCAGGATGCAGCGCGCGCCGGGCGCGCCGATGAGCGGCCCGCACTTCACCCGGGCGATCGAGACGCTCAAGACGCAGGAGACGCTCGAGACGAGGAACGGCGCCACCTTCTTCACGCTCCACCATCCGGTCCCGAACCGCGAGGCCTGCCAGGACTGCCACGGCGGGGACCACCGGGTGCGCGCGGTCGTCCGCGTGGCGACCTCGATGGAGCCCGTGTTCGCCGAGGTGCGCCACCACCGGAACCGCCAGATCCTGATCGCGGCACTCACCATCCTCGCCGCCGCGGTCGTGCTGACCGTGGCGATGCGGGCGGTCATCATCCGCCCGGTGGAGAGGCTCGCCGCGACCGCCCGCCGCGTCGGCGAGGGCGACTTCACGGCGCGCGTGCCGGCCGGCGCGCGCGACGAGCTGGGGGAGCTCGGCGCCGCGTTCAACGAGATGACGTCGCGTCTCGCCCGGGCGCACCAGGAGCTCGCCGCCAAGAACGCGGAGCTGGAGTCCGCGCTCCGGAACCTCCACGAGTCGCGGCAGCGCCTCGAGCTGCTCGAGCAGCTCAAGGGCGAGCTGTCGAAGTTCGTCCCCGGAGCGGTGAAGAAGCTCCTCGAGGAGAACCCCAACGCGACGGAGCTGGAGAAGAAGACCGTCGAGGTGTCGGTGCTCTTCCTCGACATCGCGGGCTACACGAAGCTCTCGGAGCAGCTCGACGCGAAGAAGCTCAACCAGCTCGTGCAGACCTACTTCTCGAGCTTCCTCGAGATCATCCAGGGCCACCACGGGGACGTGAACGAGACCGCCGGCGACGGGCTCATGGTGATCTTCCAGGCCGAGCGCGGCGGGGCCGACCACGCCCTCAACGCGACGCGCGCCGCGTTCGCCATCCACCAGCGGACCGCGCAGCTGAACGAGGAGTACGGCGGCATCTTCCCGCCGGTGCAGCTCCACATGGGCGTCAACACGGGCGAGGCGCTGGTCGGGGCCACGAAGCTCGGGACCGGCGCCGGGCAGCGGTGGACCTTCACGGCGACCGGGCCGACGACCAACGTCGCGGCGCGCTTCGCGGGGTCGGCCCAGGGCGGCGAGATCGTCGTCGGCCCGACGACCGCCGAGCGCATGCGCGCCCACTTCGTGCTCGAGAGCCTCGGCGAGAAGACGTTCAAGAACGTCTCCCAGCCGATCCACGTCTACCGCGTCATCCCCCCGGGCATCTACGAGAAGATCGTCTAGCCCCAATGCCGTTTAGTTTAGCTCGCACGAGGTCTCTTGCGCCGTGCTCGCTTGAG
>JBBTPF010000240.1:0-2402 GCA_038066295.1 Candidatus Methylomirabilota bacterium
AGCGTGCCGGGCTGGACCGTCATGCTCACGTCAACTAGCGCGCGCAGCCCCTCGAACTCGAGCGTGACGTCCGCGATCTCGAGGATCACGGAACGATCTGAAAGTGGCCCGCGCCCATCAGGCGCGCCCCGCTCGCTCCGGTTTCCTCGGAATCATCGACTTCTTCCGCGCGATCAGAAGGCGCCGGAACTTTTCACCGGTCCGCTCCGACAGACGCGCGCCTCCGCCGTCGCAGCACCCGATCGAGTGCTCCATCGCGTCGTATGCCGTGCGGCCGCTGCCCCCGGCGCCCTCGGTCTCTCCGAGCCGGCGGATCGCGGCGCGAATGGTCTCCGACTTCGTCCGTCCCGTCCGCCGCGCCAGGCGCTGCAGCAGGCGCAGGGTCTCGGGATCGAGGCGCACCGTGATCAGCATGGCGTGGCCCTCCACGAAACCCGGATTGTAATACACATACGTCTCAGAACCACCGGCGGCGCCTCCTGTACTGCTTCACCTCCGTGTAGCGCTTGCGGTCGGCGCTCCGGCCCACGCCCAGGTAGAACTCGCGGATGTCCTCGTGGGCCAGCAGCCGCTCGCGCGTGCCCTCGTAGACGATGCGGCCGTGCTCCATGACGTAGCCGTGGTCGGCGACGCCGAGCGCCGCGCCCGCGTTCTGCTCGACGAGCAGCACGGCGAGCCCGAGCTCGTCGCGGAGCCGCCGGACCATCTCCATCAGGCTCTCGACGACGATCGGCGCGAGACCGAGCGACAGCTCGTCCACCAGCAGCACGACCGGCCGGCACAGGAGCGCGGTGCCGAGCGCCAGCATCTGGCGCTCGCCGCCCGACAGGTACCCGGCGAGCTGGCGCCGGCGTTCGGCGAGCACTGGGAAGTAGTGGAAGACGCGCTCAAGGTCTCCGGCGCCGTCACGGCGCCCCGGCACGAGGGCGCGGAGGTTCTCTTGGACGGTCAGCGTCTCGAACACCTTGTCGCGCTCGGGGACCAGCACGAGCCCTCGGCGCGCCAGCTCGTGGGGTGCCTTGCCGGTGACCGTCTCGCCGAGGAACGCGATGCTGCCCTCCACGACCTCGGCGTCGTCCGCGCCGAGGAAGCCCGAGATCGCCCGGAGCGTGGTCGTCTTCCCGGCGCCGTTGGTGCCGAGGAGCGCGACGATCGCCCGCTCGGGCACGCGGAGGGAGACGCCCTGGATCGCGGTCGCCACGTGGTGGTAGACGACCTCGACGTTCTCCAGCTCGAGGAGCGGCGTCACGAGGTCGAGCGGAGCGGCCGGTAGCGGAACGGCCAGAGGAAGAACCAGTTGCGCATCCGGCGCCAGATGCCGACGAGCCCCTGCGGCTCGAAGATGAGGAAGAGCGCCATCAGGAGGCCGAAGGCGCCGAACTTCACGGGGAAGAGGTAGTACTCGACGCCGCCCGGCAGCTTGAGGCTCCCGACGGCGGCGTCGATGCCGTAGGGCAGGAGCGTCACGAACGCGGCGCCGAGAACCGCGCCGAGGGCGGAGCCCATGCCGCCGATGATGATCATCGCGATGTACTCGATGGCCAGGAGGAAGCCGAAGGCCTCGACGGAGACGAAGCCGCGGTGATAGGCGAAGAGCGCCCCGGCGACGGAGGTGATCATGCTCGACCAGACGAAGGCGACGACCTTGTAGCGCGCCACGTCGATGCCGACCGACTCCGCCGCGATCTCCCGGTCGCGGATCGCCATCCACGCGCGCCCCGCGCGCGAGCGCTGGAGGTTGACCGACAGGAAGAGCACCGCGGCGGCGACGAGCGCGAGCGCGTAGTACCACGCCACCCCGCCCTTCAGCGTCCAGCCGGCGACCGCCGGCGCCGGGATCGTGTAGCCGGTGTTCGCCCCCCAGCGGTTCTGCAACTCCCCCGCGGCGTAGAGCACGACGTGGTGCATGGCGAGCGTGCCGAGCGCCAGATAGAGCCCCTTCAGGCGGAGCGACGGGATCCCGACGGCGACGCCGAGCAGCGCGCCCACCAGCGCCGCCGCGGGCAGCGTCACGAGCGGCGAGCGCCAGCCGCTCTCGACGAGCGCCGCCGTCGTGAACGCCCCCGCGCAGATGAAGCCCGCGTGGCCGAGCGAGATCTGGCCGGCGAGCCCCGTGAGGAGATTGAGCGCGAGGGCGCCGACCGCGGCGAGCGCCGTCTGCGCCGCGAGGTCAAGGATGAAGGACGAGCCGAAACGAGGTAGCGCGAGGAGCGCGACGACCAATGCCGCGAGGCCCGCACGCCGGAGCCGCGTGTCCACGAGCGCGAGGTCGGACGCGTAGGTCGTCTTGAAGTACCCGCCGCCGAGCGCCATCTATTCGACCGGTCTCATGCCGCTTGACGGGCTCGCCAGTGCGGACTATCGTTAATAACGACGTTAGTAACTCGATGGAGGGTGGCCAT
>JBBTPF010000241.1:0-6316 GCA_038066295.1 Candidatus Methylomirabilota bacterium
AGAAGCGGAAGCTCGAGATCGGGATCCTCCTGGCGCTCGAGCCCGAGGTGCTGCTCCTCGACGAGCCGACGGCCGGGATGTCGCTCGAGGAGGTCCCGGCGATCATCGAGCTGATCGAAGGGATCAAGGCGCGGCAGGATAGAACGATTCTGCTCGTCGAGCACAAGATCGATATGGTCCTGGCGCTGTCCGACTCGATCGCCGTCCTCAAGGATGGCCGCCTGCTCGCCGACGGCCCGCCCGAGGCGATCGGCCGGAACACGGAGGTGCAGGCCGCGTACTTCGGAGGCGGCGTTGCCGGCTGAGCCGCTCCTCGAGCTGGAGGACGTCCACACCTACATCGGCCAGCACCACATCCTGCAGGGCGTGTCGATGGCGATCCGGCGCGACACGGTCACCGTGCTGCTCGGGCGCAACGGCGCCGGCAAGACGACGACGATGCGCACGATCGTCGGCCTGCTGCGGCCGGCGCGCGGCGCGATCCGGTTCGAGGGGCGGCCCATCCACGGGCGCCCGCCGTACGAGATCGTCCGCCTCGGCATCGGCTTCGTGCCCGAGGGGCAGGGGATCTTCGCGACGCTCACCGTGGACGAGAACCTGCGCGTCGCGCGGCTCGGGAGCGAGGCGGAGAGCCGGGAGCGGCAGGAACGGCTCTTCGCGCTCTTCCCCGACCTCGGGCGCTTCCGCCACGCGCGCGCCGGCACGCTCTCCGGCGGGCAGAAGCAGATGCTCTCCATCGCGCGCGCCTTCATGAACCCGAACCGCCTCCTGCTCATCGACGAGCCGTCCAAGGGCCTCGCGCCGATCATCGTCGAGCACCTGGTCGAGGCGCTCCGGGCCATGAAGCGGCACGCGACGGTGCTCCTCGTCGAGCAGAACTTCGCGATGGCGCAGGCGCTCGCCGACGACTTCTACCTGATCGACGACGGCCGCACCGTCCAGCGCGGGCCCATGGCGTCCCTCGTCGCCGACGAGGCGCTCAAGAAGAAGTACCTCGGCATATGACCGGGCGGGCGCTCCCCCTGGCGATCGCGGTCGGCGTCCTGCTCCTGCCGCTGGCGTTCACCGAGCCGCGCGTGTACCTGACGCTGACGATCGCGGGGCTCGCGATGGGCATGCTGATCTTCCTCGTCGCGTCGGGGCTGACGCTGATCTTCGGCCTCATGGACGTGCTGAACTTTGCCCACGGCGCGCTCTTCTCGTGGGGCGCCTACGTCGGCTTCACCGTGTTCGTCACGCTCAACCGAACGTTCGGCTGGGCGGACTCGCCGTCGGTCGCCCTGAACGCGCTCCTGCTTCTCGCCGCGATCGCCGCGACCATGCTGGTCGCGGTGGCGCTCGGCATCCTGCTCGAGCGGATCATCGTCCGGCCCGTCTACGGCCAGCACATGTTCCAGATTCTGATCACGCTCGGCGCGACGATCGTCATGGAGGAGCTGATCCGCATCGCCTGGGGGCCGAACGACCAGGTGATGCCGGTGCCGTTCTCGTTCCAGGGCTCGTGGGACGTCGCCGACGTGATCGTCCTGCGCTTCCCCATCGTCGCGATCGTCGTGGGCGCGCTCGTCTACGCGGCGATCGCGTTCGTCCTCGCCCGCACCCGCGTGGGCCTCATCGTCCGCGCGGGCGTCGAGAGCGGGGAGATGATCCAGGCCCTCGGCCACAACATCTACCGCTACTTCACCGGAGTCTTCGCCGCCGGTGCCGCGCTCGCGGGGCTCGGCGGGCTCATGTGGGCGATCTTCAGCCAGTCGGTGCGGCCGGGCATGGGCGGCGAGCAGCTCATCTTCGCGTTCATCGTCGTGATCATCGGGGGCCTCGGCAGCGTGACGGGCTCGCTCCTGGGCGCCCTGCTCGTCGGCCTCTCGTACAACTACGTAGCGTTCCTCCTGCCGAAGGCCGCCATCGGCGTGAACATGGCCCTCATGGTCCTGATCCTCCTCCTGCGCCCCTCGGGCCTTTTCGGTGGTGGCAAGTGACGTCGATGCCCCAGACGCCGGTGCAGGAGGCCCGCCGCGCCGAGGCGGCGCGGCGGTGGCGGCGCCCCGCGCCGTGGGTGCGGCTCGCCCTCCTCGCGGCGTTCGTGGCGGTCCCGCTGGTCCCGTCGTTCCAGGTCGTGGACCTGGCGCTGAAGATCGCGATCTTCAGCGCGCTCGTGGCGAGCTACGACGTCCTCATCGGCTATACCGGGATCGTCTCGTTCGGCCACGCGATGTTCTTCGGCTTCGGCGCCTACGGCGTGGCGCTCGCCGTCGGGAAGCTGGGGGCGCCGACCTACGGCAACCTGGCGCTCGGGTTCGCGGCGGCCGTCCTCGTCTCGGCCGTCGTCGCGATCGCGATCGGCGCCTTCTCCCTGCGCGTGAAGGCGATCTTCTTCGCGATGATCACCCTGGCGTTCGCGGAGTTCGCGCTCATCCTGGCCGTGCAGGCGAGCGCGTTCACGGGCGGCGAGGACGGGATCAGCCCCAAGTTCCCCGGGGTCCTCGGGTCGCGGACGGTGACCTATTACGTGGTGCTCGCGGTCGCCCTCGCGCTCTTCCTCCTGATGAGCCGCTTCGTCCACTCGCCCCTCGGGCGCGTGCTCCAGGCGATCCGCGACAACGAGCTCCGCGCCGAGGCCCTCGGCTTCCAGACGTTCGTCTTCCAGTCGGTCGCTTCCGCCTTCGGCAGCGTCGTCGCGACGATCCTCGGGGGGTGCTACGCGATGTGGGTCGGCTACGTGAACCCCGAGTCCGCGCTCGGGATCCACATCATGCTCGACATCCTCCTCATGGTGATCATCGGCGGCATCGGCACGCTCCACGGCGGACTGATCGGCGCGGCGTTCCTCCTGACCGCCCAGACGATCCTGCCCGGGCTGCGCGCCGCCGGCGCCTCGCTCTTCCCGGGCTCCGAGTGGGTGCAGCGGCTGACGGAGCGCTGGCCGCTCTACTTCGGCGTTCTCTTCATCCTCGTCGTATTCTTCTTCCCCCGGGGCGTCATCGGCACGGTCAGGGAGCGCGCCGCGCGCCGCCGCGACGCGCGTGGGTGAGGCCGTGGGTGCGACCGGACGAGAGGGGTCATGAGCGCCAATCCCAGACGCCCGAGCTGATGATGGCGGCGTGCGGGACGATCGCGCCGTGGATGGCGAGCATCACCTTCGGCGGGCCCGACCTCCGGACCGCCTACATCGGGAGCCTGCGGGGGACGCGGCTGCCGTACTTCCGGTCGCCGGTGGCAGGGCTGCCGATGGTCCACTGGAACGAAAGGAGAGCATGATGGGCTCGCTCGAGGGAAGGGTCGCGGTCATCACGGGCGCGAGCAAGGGTATCGGGCGCGTCATGAGCCGGCTATTCGCGAAGGAAGGTGCCTGCGTCGTCTGCGCGGCTCGGTCGGCGGCGCTGGTCGAAGAGACCGTCGCGGGCATCCTGCAAGACGGCGGGCGCGCCGTCGCCGTGGTGGCCGACGTCTCCCGCGAGGACGACGCGCGCCGTCTGATGGAGACCGGCGTCCGCGCCTTCGGCAGGATCGACACCCTGGTGAACAACGCCGGCGACGGAGGCCCGACCAAGCCCGTGCAGGACTACACGACGGAGGACTGGTTCTATACCATCAACTCCTGTCTCACCACCTCCTACCTCTGCATCCGCTTCGCGGTGCCCGAGATGATCAGGGCCGGACGCGGAGCCATCGTCAACATCTCGTCGACGGCGGGCCGCCGTGGCCTCGCCTATCGCATCGGCTACTGCTCGGCCAAGGCCGGGCAGGTGGGCATGACCTACGGCCTGGCGCTCGAGCTGGCGCCTCACAACATCACCGTGAACGCCATCGCCCCCGGCGCCGTCGAGGGCGACCGTATCGATCGCGTCATCGCAGGCCAGGCGGCGGTTCGCGGCGTGCCCGTCGAGGAGATGCGCCGCGCCTTCGTCGAGCGGGCGCCGCTCAGGCGCATGTCGACGGCCGAGGACATCGCGGCGGTCGCCGCCTTCCTTTGCAGCGACCTCGCCCGCAACATCTCGGGGCAGTGCATCGCCGTCACCGCCGGCGAGCCTGCCGTGTGACGGCCGCCGTCGGGAGCCCCCCGGGCGCGCGCTCGATCGCCGTCACCTTCGTCACGCTCGGGCTCTCGTACGGCGTCTGGTACGCCTACAGCGTCTTCCTCGTCGCCCTCCTCCGGGAGTTCGGCTGGAGCCGGTCGCTCGTCGCGGGCGCGTTCTCCGTGTTCGTCCTCGTCCACGGCCTGATGGCGCCCGCGCTCGGCTGGCTCGCTGACCGCATCGGCCCGCGCCGGCTCTTCCTGGCGGGGGGTCTCGTGCTCGCCGCCGCCCTCTGGCTCGACGGCGCCGTCAGCCGGCCGTGGCATCTCTACGCCGCCTTCGGCGTCGTGACCGCCGCCGGCGTCTCGTTGGCCGGGTGGGTGCCCGCCGTCGTCCTGGTCCAGCGCTGGTTCCCCGAGCGCGTCGGCGCCGCGCTCGGGATCACGTCTGCCGGGATCGGTGTCGGGATCTTTCTCGTCGTCCCTCTCACCCAGTTCCTCGTGGACCAGCTCGGCTGGCGCCCGGCCTTCCGCTGGCTCGCGGCGGCGGTCGCGCTCTGGATCGTCCCCGCCTCGCTTTTCATCCTGAGAGACCCGATCGTGGGATCGGAGCTCGCGGGGGGCGGGCCAGGTGGGAGGGCCCGCCCGCCGGGCCCGCCCCCCGCGAGCTCCGCGCGTCCGGACATCACGCTCGGCGAGGCGCTCAGGATGGAGCGATTCTGGCTCCTGTCCGCGGCGCAGCTCCTGGGGAGCCTCGCGTCCCAGATGCTCCTCGTCCATCAGGTCGCCTACCTCGTGGACCACGAGATTCCCGCAATGGTCGCCGCCACCGTCGTCAGCGTCGTCGGGCTCGCGAGCATCGTCGGGAAGGCGGGCGGCGGGTGGTTCTCGGACACGGCGGGCCGCGAGGTGACCTACACGCTCGGCATGGCGTGCGTGGTCGCGAGCGTGGGGACGCTGGGCGTGGTCGCGCTCCGGCCCGGGCCGCTCCCCGCGTACGTCTACGGCGCCCTCGTCGGCATGGGCTATTCGGTCACCGCCCCGCTCCTGCCCGCGCTGGTGAGCGACGTCTTCCGCGGCCGCCACTTCGGGGCGATATTCGGCGCGATGCAGCTCGCGAACTCGCTCGGTGGCGCGTTCGGGCCGTGGATCGCCGGACGCGTGTTCGACGCGACCGGGAGCTACTTCTGGGCCCTCTCGGGCGCCGTCCTCTCGGCCTCTGCCGCGACGGCTTCGCTCTGGGTCGCCAGGGCCCTCCGCCCGCTCCCCCGCTGACGCGGCGCAATGCGTTGCAAGTCCTCGTCATACCGACCCAAAATGCCTTGACACCCCGCGGGCTCTTGGCTACACTCTCGCCACTCGATTTCCGGCCTACCTGAACCGGAAGTCCACGACCCGCAACGTCGCGGAGGCGATTAGGGCCGAGAGCACATGAGCCTTTCTGCACAAACCCTCGACCGCGAGCACGACACGTTTCCCAAGCTGATCCGGGCCAACGCCCGGCGGTGGCCCGACAAGATCGCCGTGCGCGAGAAGGACTACGGGATCTGGCAGTCCTACACGTGGCGCGAGTACTACGAGCAGGCCCGCCTGATCGCGCTCGGCCTCGCCTCGCTCGGCTTCGCCCGCGGCGACAAGACGGCCATCATCGGCGACAACCGCCCCCAGCTCTACTGGGCCGTCATGGCGACCCAGGCCCTCGGCGGCGTTCCCGTGCCCATCTACCAGGACTCCATCGAGAAGGAGACGGAGTACATCGTCGATCACGCCGAGGCGCGGTTCGCCGTGGTCGAGGACCAGGAACAGGTGGACAAGCTCCTCCACATCAAGGAGCGGTGCCCGGGCCTCGAGTACGTCATCTACGACGACCCCCGCGGGATGCGGGCCTACAGCGAGCCCTTCCTCATGAGCCTCGCCGAGCTCGAGGAGCGCGGGAAGAAGTTCGAGATCGGCCACCCGACGTACTTCGACGACGAGGTCGCCAAGGGTGCGGCCGACGATGTCTCCATCATCTGCTACACCTCGGGCACGACCGGCATGCCGAAGGGCGCCATGCTCTCCCACCGGAACCTGATCGTGACCGCGCGCAACGCCGCCGCCTTCGACGGGGTGGGCGGCGACGAGGAGATCCTGTCGTACCTGCCGATGGCCTGGGTGGGCGACCACATCTTCTCCTACGCGCAGTCCATCGTCACGGGGTTCGCCATCAACTGCCCTGAGAGCCCGGCGACGGTGCTCCACGACCTCAAGGAGATCGCGCCCACCTACTTCTTCGCACCGCCGAAGATCTACGAGAGCATC
>JBBTPF010000242.1:0-1088 GCA_038066295.1 Candidatus Methylomirabilota bacterium
TCGTTCGGGGGACGGAGGCTTCGTCGTGATGGCGGGGCCTCCTCCTACCAGCTAGGCGGCCGGTGCCCACGCCCGCCGATCTCCTCCCGTTTCTGCGGGGCGTCCGCCTGTTCACCGCGTTCGCCGAGGCGGACCTGGCGGCGCTGGCGCAGCGCCTCCGCGAGCGCACGCTCCGGAAGAACCAGATGCTCTTCCGCGAGGGTGACCCCGGCGACGAGATGTACCTGATCCGGCGCGGCGCCGTGCTCGTCTCGAAGATCGTCAAGGGCAAGGTCGAGCAGGTCCTGAACCGCATCGGGCCCGACGAGTTCTTCGGCGAGATGAGCCTGCTCGACGGCTCCCCGCGGTCGGCGACGATCCAGGCGGAGACCGACGTCACGCTCCTGGCCCTCGACCGGAAGAGCCTGAACCAGCTCATCGAGGTGAGTCCGCACGCCGCGGCGGCGTTCTTCTACGCGATGGTCCACGTCTTCATCGAGCGCCTCCGGAAGTCCGACGTCCGGCTCACGGAGGCCACGCGCTGGGGCCTCGAGGCGACGGGGCTGGACGTGGAGTCCAGGTGACCGAGCGCCCGGCGCCCGCGAAGCTCGAGCTCCTCGTCCGGCGGGACGACGAGAGCTTCGAGGTGCGCGAGATCGGGAGCTCGCTCGGCTATCTCCGGTCGCGCCCGCAGCGGATCGCCGACGGCGGCTTCGAGATCTCCGAGGTCAAGTCGCGCGTCGCGGGCGAGCAGTCGTTCATCCTCAAGAACACGGAGACGGAGCGGTTCCTCCTCCTCTCCGAGCCCGAGAAGTTCCTCTGGGAGCAGATGGACGGCACGACCTCGCTCCAGGAGATCGCCACGGCCTACGTGCTCCGCTACGGTGAGTTCGACTTCGACGTCATCCCCAACCTGATCCGGAAGCTCCAGCGGGCCCAGCTCCTCACGCTGACGCCCCGGTCGCGTCTCCGCCAGGTGCTCGCGCGGAACCGCCGGCAGCGCGTCGTCAAGGCCGTGGAGAAGGCGCTCACCGGGCTCGAGCGCATCACCGTGTCGAGCCGCAGCGTCCAGCCGTTCTTCCAGCGGCTCCACCGGTGGGGCGGCTTCC
>JBBTPF010000243.1:0-8355 GCA_038066295.1 Candidatus Methylomirabilota bacterium
GGTGAAGAGGTAGATGCAGGCGTGGGCGCCCTCGCCAGCGACGTGGTCGAGGAAGAAGCGGCCGACGACGCGCTTGCCCATGAGCCGCCCGACGCCGTCGGGGAACACGGTCAGGACGGTGTCGATGTCGCCCCTGCGGATCGACTGTTCGAGCTGCTTCGGGTCGAGCCGGCCCGGCATGTCGCGGATAGTAGCGCACGCCGGGCCCCTGTGTCATCCTGCGTGCCGTGCAGGCATCGCCCCGCCGCACGATCGCCGCGTGGACGCTCTACGACTTCGCCAACTCCTCGTTCGCGGCGATCATCCAGGCCACGATCTGGCCCGCGTACTACGCGAATCTCGTCGTGGGCAACGCCGAGGGGCGCGGTGACTTCTGGTGGGGCCTCGCCGTCTCGAGCGCGATGGTCCTCGTGGCGCTCACCTCGCCGCTCTTGGGCGGGATCGCCGACCACGCGGGCGTCCGCAAGCCCTTCCTCGTCTGGTTCACCGTGGCGGCCGTGGCGGCGACGGCCCTCATGGCCACCGTCGGCCCCGGCATGGTGGGCTGGGGGTTCGCCCTCGCCGTGGCGGGCATCGTCACGTACGAGGCGGCCTTCGTCTACTACAACTCGTACCTGCCCCGGATCGCCGCGCCCGACGCGCTCGGCCGCGTCTCGGCGGCGGGGTTCGCCGTCGGCTACGCCGGCTCGCTCGTCGCCTTCCTCGCCGCGTTCCCCTTCGCCGCGGCGAAGGCCTACTGGGCGTGCTTCCTCGCCTCGGCCGCCCTCTTCGCCGTGTTCTCGATCCCGGCGTTCGTGATCCTCCCGCCCGACGCGCGCCATCCCGTGCCGCTCCGCGTGGCCGTGGCGCGCGGCGTGCGGGAGACGCTCGCGACGCTCCGCGAGATCGCCCGGCTGCCCGAGCGCGCCCAGATGCGGCGCTTCCTCGTCTCCTATCTCGTCTACGAGGACGGCGTGAACACGGTCATCACCTTCTCGGCGGTCTTCGCCGCGAAGACCCTCGGGTTCTCCTTCACCGAGATCATCGCGCTCTTCATGACCGTCCAGGTCACCGCGCTCCTGGGCGCGGCGGCGTGGGCGCGCCCGACCGACACGCGGGGGCCGAAGCTCGTCGTGTCGGTGACGCTCGTCCAGTGGGCCGCGGTCACCGTGCTCGCGTACTTCGTGCAGGAGAAGTGGCAGTTCTGGGCCGTCGCCGTCCTCGCCGGCTCGGGCCTCGGCGCGATCCAGGCCGCGAGCCGGACGTTCATGGCGACCCTGGTGCCCGGCGGACGCGAGGCGGAGTTCTTCGGCTTCTACTCGCTCGTGGGCAAGACCGGCGCCATCCTGGGCCCGCTCGTCTTCGGCGCCGTGTCCGCGGCGCTGCGCGGCAACCAGCGCGCGGCCATCGTCGCCGTCGGCCTCTTCTTCGCGGTCGGCTTCATCCTGCTGCGGCGCGTGCGCGCCGGCGGCCCGACGGTCGTGACCCGCGCCGCTTGAGGGCGTGTGACCGCCCCGGGACGGTCACACGCCCGCTCGCGCGGGCCGAAGGATTACTGGATGTGGATGATGAAGGGGGGCGTCAGCAGCAGGATCAGCAGCAGGCAGAACACTCCGAGGGCCCGCCGGCCCGGCGCGAGCGGGGTGATATCGTCGAGCGGCGGGCTGTGGTGGAAGCCGACGACGAAGGAGATCAGGCCGGCCCAGACGAACCAGTTGATCGACGAGGCGACGTCGCCGCTCCCGGAGCGGAGGTTCCACAGCACGGATCCGACGCCGAGCAGGAGCAGCGCGACGACCGTGCCCTTGCCGATGGCCCGGTGGTGGCGGCCGAAGAGGGCGTACGCGATGCGCCCGCCGTCGAGCTGACCCGCCGGGAACAGATTGAGCGCCGTGACGAGGAAGCCGGCCCACGCCGCGTCGGCGATCGGATGGGTGAGCAGCATGTGCCCGTCGGGAATCGGGCCGAAGCGCAGCTGGACGAGCAGCCGTGTCAGGAGCGAGTCGCCGAACACCGCATACCCGCCGGGCGGAACCGGCACGATCGTGGACCACGCGAGCCCGACGAGCATGGCCGGCACGGCGACGGCCAGACCGGCGAGCGGCCCCGCCGCCGCGATGTCGAAGAGCGAGTTCCGGTCGCGCCCCGGCGAGCGCATCCGGATGATGGCGCCGAGGGTCCCGAAGCCGATCGGCAGCGGGATGAAGTAGGGCAGGCTCACCGCTGCCTTGTAGCGGCGCGCCGTGAAGTAATGGCCGAACTCGTGCACCACGAGGATCGCCATGAGGGTGGCCGCGAACGGCGTCCCCGCGAGGAACCGCGCGGCCGACGGTGACGACCGGAGCGCGTCGAAGGTGGGCGAACCGACGTACCCCAGGCCCGCGAGGAGCGTCGAGAGGCACGTGAGGAGGAACAGCAGAACGTTCACGCCGATCCGCTGCGGCTCCGTCGTCTCGGCGAGCGGCCACGCCTGGACGACGACGCCGTCGCGCGAGGCGCGCAGGAACGGCGTGTAGCCGAAGGGGCGGAGGCGCGCGAGCAGCACGTCGAGCGCGCGCGCGGGCGCGACGGCGAGCGCGCCGCGGAAGGAGAAGATCCCGCCGCGGACCTCGAGCTCGCGGATCGCGAGCAGGTCCTCGACGTTGCGCCGGAGGAGGTCCTCGGTCACGACGAGATCGGGCGGAGCGGGCGTCGCGGCGGGACGCCGGCCGCGGAACGGCCAGAACCGCATACCGTCAGGCTACCACAGCGCCAGGCGCCCGACGACGAGCCGCACCGCCGCGACGCCGCCCTCGAGATAGACGACGCCGAGCACCGCCTCGAGCGCGGTCGCGAGGACCGACTCGCGCGCGCGCCCCCCCGTCTGGTCCTCGCCGCGGCCCAGGCGAAGGAGCGGGCCCAGGTCCACGTCCGCCGCCCAGCGCGCGAGCCGCTCGCCCGACACGAGCTCCGCGCGGCGCGGCGTGAGCACGCCGACCGGCGTGTCGGGGCCGGCGCGCCACAGGTGCTCGGCGACGACGAGGCCGAGCGCCGCATCACCGAGCAGCGCCAGGGCTGCGTTGTCCGGCGTGGACGGATTCTCGTTGGCGTACGACGCGTGGGTGAGCGCGCGCTCGAGGAGGACCGGATCGCGGAAGCGGTGGCCGAGCCGCCGATCGAGCTCCGCGACGCGGTCGGGCTCCACCTATTTCAGATACTTGCGGAAGGCGAGCGTCGCGTTCGTGCCGCCGAAGCCGAACGCGTTCGAGAGCGCGACCTCGACGTCCTGCTTGCGTGCCTGGTTCGGGACGTAGTCGAGGTCGCAGTCGGGATCGGGCGTCTCGTAGTTGATGGTGGGCGGCAGGACGCCGTGGTGCAGGGCGAGCACCGTCGCGATCGCCTCGACGCCGCCGGCCGCTCCGAGCAGGTGGCCCGTCATGGACTTGGTGGACGACACGGCGAGGCGCCGGGCGTGGTCGCCGAAGACGCGCGCGATCGCGAGCGATTCGAACTTGTCGTTGTAGGGCGTGGACGTTCCGTGCGCGTTGATGTAGCCCACCTCCGCGCCGTCGAGACCCCCGTCCCGCAGGGCGGCCTGCATGGCGCGCGCCGCGCCATCCCCCTCGGGGTCGGGCGCCGTCATGTGGTAGGCGTCACTGGTCATGCCGTAGCCGACGATCTCCCCGTAGATGCGCGCGTCGCGGCGCACGGCGTGCTCGAGCGCCTCGATCGCGAGGATGCCGCCGCCCTCGCCGCAGACGAAGCCGTCGCGGCTCGCGTCGAAGGGGCGCGAGGCCTTCGTCGGTGCCTCGTTCCGGGTGGACATCGCCTTCATCGCACAGAAGCCGGCGATCGTCAGCGGGATGATGATCGCCTCGGCGCCGCCCGCGAGCATCACGTCGGCGTCGCCCCGCTGGATGATCTTGAAGGCGTCGCCGATCGCGTGGTTGCCGGTGGCGCAGGCGGTGACGACGGAGGAGTTCGGCCCCTTGGCGCCGAAGCGCATCGAGACGAGCCCCGACGCCATGTTGACGATCATCATCGGGATGAAGAAGGGCGACACGCGGTCCGGCCCCTTCTCGAGCAGCGTGTCGTGGTTGGAGAGCAGGGTCTGGATGCCGCCGATGCCCGAGCCGATCAGGACGCCGAAGCGGGTCCCGTCCACCTTCGCGGCGTCGAGCCCGGCGTCCTCGACGGCCATCACGCCGCAGGCCATCGCGTACTGGAGGAAGGGGTCGAGGCGGCGCGCTTCCTTCTTGTCGACGAACCTCAGCGGGTCGAAGTTCCGCACCTCGCCGGCGATCCGCGTCGGGTACAGGTAGTCGCCCTGCGCGTTCTTGACCGCCGCGTCGAACTTCGTGATCGGGCCGACACCCGACCGCGCCTGCGTCAGCGCGGTCCAGAGCTCGTCCGCCGTGTTGCCGACGGGCGTGAGCGCACCGAGCCCGGTGACGACGACCCGCCGACGGTCCATCTATCGGGTGCCGCGAGGCCGCCTTGAACCGTGGGTGGCCTGAAACAGGCGCGCGATCACGAGTTGTCCTTGATGTACTGGACCGCGTCGCCGACGGTCACGATCTTCTCCGCATCCTCGTCGGGGATCTGGATGTCGAAGTGCTCCTCCAGCGCCATGACGAGCTCCACCGTGTCGAGCGAGTCCGCGCCCAGGTCCTCGATGAACTTCGCCTGCGGGGTGACCTCGTCTTCCTCCACCCCGAGCTGCTCCACGATGATCTCCTTCACCCTCTCATCGATCGACTTCGCCATGAACCCGTCACCTCCGCGATGGGGATGCGCTACATGTACAGTCCGCCGTTGACGTGGAAGACCTGGCCCGTGATGTAGGCCGCCCCGTCTCCGGCGAGGAATCGTACCATTTCGGCCACCTCACGGGCGGTGCCGCTGCGCTTGAGCGGCACCTGCGCGAGCAGCGCCTCCCGCGCCTCCGCGGGCATCGCGGCGGTCATGTCCGTCTCGATCAGCCCCGGCGCCACGGCGTTGACCAGGATGGACCAGTGCGCGAGCTCCTTGGCGGCCGACTTCGTCAACCCGATCAGCCCCGCCTTGGCGGCGGAGTAGTTGGCCTGGCCCGCGTTGCCCATGGCGCCGGCCGTCGAGGTGATGTTGATGATCCGGCCCCCGCTCTTCTGCCTCACCATGGCCTTGGTGACCGCGCGGAGCATGAAGAACGCGCCACGGAGGTTCACCTCCATCACGCGGTCCCAGTCCTCGTCCCTCATCCGCACGAGCAGCCCGTCGCGCGTGATTCCGGCGTTGTTCACGAGGATGTTCACCCGGCCGAACCGCTGCCGGGCCGCGTCCACGAGCCGGTCGCAGTCCTCGCGGCTCGCCACGTCGGCGGCGACGCCGAGCGCCGCGCGGCCCTGGGCCTCGAGCGCCTGCGCCGTGCGCTCGACCCGCTCCGCGTCGCGGCCCGAGACTACCACGGCCGCGCCGCCGTCGGCCAGCAAGGCGGCGATCGCGGCGCCGATCCCGCGGCTCCCGCCGGTGACGATCGCCACCTTGCCGTCGAGGGCGTCGCCGCTCACGCCGGGCCCTTGACGGCCGCGACGGCCCGGTCCAGGCCGGCCGGGTCCTCGACCGACAGGCCGCGCGCGCCGTCCACGATGCGCCTCAGCAGCGCCGCGAGCACCCGCCCCGGGCCGACCTCCACGAACGCCGTGGCGCCGCCCTCGGCGAGCCGGCGGACGCAGTCGGTCCAGCGGACGGGATTCGTGACCTGCCGCAGGAGGCAGGGCCGCACCTCGCCCGCCGTGCGGGTGACGCCCGCGTCGACGTTCCGGACCACGGGAATCCGGGGATCGACGACCGGGACCGCGTCGAGCTCGCGCGCGAGCTTCTCGGCCGCCGGCGCCATGAGGGAGCAGTGGAAGGGCGCGCTCACGGGGAGCAGCACGCTCTTCAGCCCGCCGCGCTTGGTGGCCAGCGCGACGGCGCGCTCGACCGCCGCGCGGTGGCCGGCGACGACGATCTGGAGGGCCGAGTTCACGTTCGCGATCTCGACGACCTCGCCGTTCGCCGCCTCGGCGCAGACTCGCTCCACGGCCGGGAGCTCGAGCCCCATGATCGCCGCCATCGCGCCGGCGCCGACCGGCACGGCGTCCTGCATGAACTCGCCGCGCCTGCGGACGATCCGCACGGCGTCGGCGAACCTCAGCGCGCCGGCCACGACGAGCGCCGAGTACTCGCCGAGGCTGTGCCCCGCGGCGAGCGCAGGCCGGAGGCCGCGCTCCGCGCAGGCCGCCGCGGCCGCGACGGATGCGGCGAGCACGGCGGGCTGGGTGTTGGCCGTCAGTGCGAGCTCCGACTCCGGACCCTCGAACGCGAGCCGGGCGAGGTCGAAGCCGAGCGCGTCGTTCGCCTCCTCGAAGGCCGCCCTGGCGCCCGGCGAGGCCTCGTAGAAGGCCCGGCCCATCCCGACCACCTGGGAGCCCTGGCCGGGGAACATGAAGGCGACGGTCATCGTCACGGGTGCCGCGAGATCGGAAGACTCCGTGGGTGGCCCGAGAGAGGAGCGGCCTGGCTCCGTCGTTCGATCGCCATGTTCGTTTCTTGTCCGCTCACCATCGTATTAAGACGGATCCCCAGGCGAAGCCGCCGCCGAACGCCGCGAGCAGCACGAGGTCGCCGCGCGCGATCCGGCCGGTGGCGACCGCCTCCTCGAGCGCGACGTACACGGACGCGGCGCCGGTGTTGCCGTAGCGGTCCACGTTCACGAACGTGCGCTCCATCGGGAGGTTCACGCGCTTGGCGGCGGCCTCGATGATGCGGAGGTTGGCCTGGTGCGGGATGAAGAGGCTCACGTCGTCCGCGGTGAAGCCGTTGCGCGCGAGGATCTGCCTCGTGCATTCCACGAACATGCGGACGGCCACCTTGAAGACCTCGTTCCCCTTCATCTTCGCGTAGTGCATCCGCGCGTCCACCGTCTCGTGGGTCGCCGGATGGCGCGAGCCGCCGCCCGGCATGTAGAGGAGATCCCAGTACTGGCCGTCCGAGAAGAGGTTGAAGTCGATGATCCCGCGGTCGTCGTCACAGGCCTCGAGCACGGCCGCGCCCGCGGCGTCGGCGAGGAGCACGCAGGTGCCGCGATCGGTGAAGTCGGTGATCTTCGAGAGCGTCTCGGCGCCGATGCAGAGGACGCGCCGGTACTTGCCGGTCTGGACGAGCTGCGAGCCGATCGACAGGCTGTAGACGGACCCGGCGCACGCCGCCAGCATGTCCACCGAGCCCGCGCGGCCGCAGCCGAGCCGGTGCTGGACGATGTTGCCCACGCTCGGGAAGAACATGTCCGGCGTCGTCGTCCCGACCGCGATGAAGTCGATGTCCTCGGGGACGAGGCTCGCGCGCTCGAGGGCCTGCTGGGCGGCCTTGACCGCGAGGTCGGACGTCGCCTCGCTCTCGTCCGCGATGCGGCGCTCGCGGATGCCGCTCCGCTGGACGATCCACTCGTCGCTCGTCGCGACCATCTTCTCGAGGTCGTCGTTCGTCAGGATCCGCTTGGGCGCGTAGGCGCCCATCCCGACGATCCTGGCCCGCCTCATTCGCGCCCCTCCTCGCGGCCGCCGCGCGCCACCTCGGCCTCGAGCGCGGCCTTGATGTGCTCGTTCAGCCCCGCCTGCGCCCATTCCCGGGCCACGCGCACGGCGTTCTTGATCGCCTTCACCGGCGAAGCACCGTGACAGATGATGGCCGCGCCGTCAATGCCGAGCAGCGGGGCGCCGCCCATCTCCGTGTAGTCGATGCGGCGCCGGAACCGCTCGAACGCCGGCATCGCGAGGGCGGCGCCGAGCTTGGACCGCCTGTCGCGCAGGAATTCTTCCCTGAGCATGTCGCCGAGCATCTCGGCGAGGCTCTCCGAGATCTTGAGCGCGACGTTCCCGGTGAAGCCGTCGGTCACCACGACGTCGCAGCGGCCGTTGTAGATGTCGCGCCCCTCCACGTTGCCCACGAAGTTGAGCGACGACGCCTTCAGCTGCTCGTACGCCTCACGCGTGAGCTCGGTCCCCTTTCCCTCCTCCTCGCCGACGGAGAGGAGCCCGACCCGCGGGCTGTCGAGCCCGAGGATGTCGCGCGCGTAGACGTGTCCCATGACGGCGAACTGGAGGAGATGCCACGGTTTCGGATCCACGTTGGCGCCCGCGTCGAGGAGGATCGTGAACTTCCGGAGGTTCGGGAGCACGGCGGCGATCGCCGGACGGTCCACGCCCGCGAGGACGCCGATCACGAACATCGAGATCGCCATCGCGGCGCCGGTGTTCCCGGCGGAGATGAAGGCGGCCGCCTTCCCGTCGCGCACGAGCTCGGCCGAGACGCGGAGCGAGGAATCCCGCTTGCGCCGGAGGGCGTGCGACGGGCTCTCGCCCATCCCGACGACCT
>JBBTPF010000244.1:0-2684 GCA_038066295.1 Candidatus Methylomirabilota bacterium
GACTCTACACCCGGGTTTTCGAGGCACCCCGGAGCCTCCAGGACGGGCGATCGCGACCGCGATCGATTTTTTTCGAGCGAGCCGGCGATGCCTGGTTTCGCGGGCCAGCGCGGGCCGCTGGGCGGGTATCTGCGAGGGGCCGCCGGAACGCCGCCATCTCCGATGCTGAAGGCTGTCAAGTGGTATTTTCCTGGAGCGCCCGGAGCGCCGCGATCGCCTCGCCTTGCACCTCGGCGAGTTCGCAGACTGACTAGCGCGAGGTCGTGACGCCCACGCGGGGGCAGAGCGCGCGCACGGGACACACCGAGCAGCGCGGCGAGATCGGGGCGCAGACGTTCTGGCCGAAGGAGACGAGCAGGTCGTTGTAGCCGATCCAGTAGCGCCGGGGGAGTCTGGCCCGCAGCGCCATCTCGGTGTCTTCCGGCGTCCGCGTCCTCACGTACCCGAGACGGTTCGAGATCCGGTGGACGTGGGTGTCCACGCAGATGCCAGGCTTGCCGTAGCCCATCGTGACGACCAGATTCGCCGTCTTGCGGCCGACGCCCTTGAGCGTGAGGAGCCGGTCGATCGCGTCGGGCACCCCGCCGTCGAAGCGCTCGAGGAGATCGCGACAGATGCCCAGGATGACCCGCGCCTTCGTCCGGTAGAAGCCGACGGGGAAGATGAGCTTCTCGATCTGCCGTGGGGTGAGCTGGAGCGTGGCCTGGGGCGTGTCGGCGACGGCGAAGAGGCGCTCCGCGGCCGGTCCGGTGGTGGTGTCCTGGGTGCGGAGCGACAGGATGCACGCGATCAGGACGCGGAACGGGTCGCGCGTCCGGTCGGCGACGACGGCGAGCGCAGTCGGGTTCCAGCGGGGCGCCGTGCGCCGGAGCGCCCGGATGACGCGGCCGATCGCTACTTCTTGTCTTTGATGGACTCGAGGAGCTTTCGGGCGCGTGGGAGGTCCTTCACGGTCCAGTCGGCGACGTTCGTGGGGGCGGCCTCGTCGATCACCCGCCGGAGCTCCCGGCGCGCCTCGTCGTAGCGGTCCGTCGCGATGTAGACGCGGGCGAGGTCCACGCGCAGCACGGTGAACTTTGGATCGATGGCGAGCCCCTTCTTGAAGTGCTCCTCCGCCTTCTCCTTGTCGCCGCCGAAGAGCCCCGGCACTTCGAGGGAGACGTTGCCGGCGAGCGAGTGGGCGCGCACGGACCTGGGATTCAGCTCGAACATGGTGTCGAGCTCGCGGCGCACGGTCGGCAGGAGGAAGAGCGAGCGCATGACCCCCTTGGTCTGGCCCCAGCGCCCGGTGTTGATCGCGTACCAGAGGTGCGCGTCGTGGTTCTTGGGCGCGAGCTCGACGGCGCGCTCGCCGAGCTCCCGCCCGCGGCCATAGGCGGCGAGCTTGTCCTCCGTCGTCGTGGCGCGGACGTCCGCCCAGAGGAAGTGGACGTACGAGAGCATCACCAGCGTCTCGACCTGGCTGTCGCGCTTGAGCGCCGCCTCCAGCAGATCGCGCGCGCGGTCGATCGCCGTCGGGTCGTCGTGGTACCGGGCGACGAGGGCGCGCGCCGCGGCGACGGGCGTCTGCGCCTGCGCCGCCGCGGGCGCCGGCAGACCCGCGGCGGGCACCAGCAGGAGCAATACCAGGAGGAGAAGGCGCGCGGGCATCGTGGCGAACTCTACCGCCGCGGCGCGGGGCCGTCAACCTTGACACGCCGGAGCGCTTCGCCGATGCTCCCGGGCGTGACCTCCCGCGTCCTGCCCGTCGAGCTGGAGGACCGCTCCGTGACCACGAACGGGATTCGTCTCCACTGCGTGGTCGCGGGGGAGGGCCCGCTGGTCGTCTTGCTGCACGGCTTTCCCGAGTTCTGGTACTCGTGGCGCCACCAGATCCCGGCGCTGGTGGCCGCCGGCTTTCGCGTCGCCGCGCCCGATCTCCGCGGCTACAACGAGTCGGACAAGCCCGAGGGGGTCGAGGCCTACCGGATGACCGAGCTGGTCGAGGACATCGTCGGGCTCATCCGGGCGCTCGGCGAAGCGCGGGCGGCGATCGTCGGCCACGACTGGGGCGGCGCCCTCGCGTACGCCTTCGCGATGATGCACCCGGAGATGACAGCGCGGCTCGCTGTGCTGAACTGCCCGCACCCCGCGATCTTCGGGCGGGCCATCACGGACGGCGACATGGAGCAGATGAAGAGGTCCTGGTACATGTTCTTCTTCCAGCTCCCGATGCTGCCGGAGGCGCTGCTCGCCGCGAACAACTTCAAGCTGCTGAAGCAGTTCGCCTACGACAATTCGCGCCGCGGAACCTTCAGCCGCCGTGACCTCGCGCGGTACTTCGAGGCGTTCTCCAGGCCCGGCGCGCTGACGGGCGCGATCAACTGGTACCGCGCGATGTTCCGCCGGCCCCAGGGCGGGCGCGCCTACCCGAAGATCGCGGCGCCGGCGCTCGTCATCTGGGGGACCGCCGACCACTTCCTCGGTGTCCATCTCCTCCGGGGGATGAAGCGTCACTTCGCGGGCTCCGTCAGGTTCGCGCGCCTGCCCGGCGTGAGCCACTGGGTCCAGCAGGAGGCGCCGCGCCGCGTGAACGAGCTTCTCGTGCGTTTCCTCAGACCGCTCGGCTCGAGCGGGCCGAAGCGGGCGTGAGGGTTCTCCGGGCGTTCGCCCTGATCTGCGTCGCGGGCTGGCTCGGGATCATG
>JBBTPF010000244.1:2694-3472 GCA_038066295.1 Candidatus Methylomirabilota bacterium
TGGCGTTCTTTTCGCTCGGCGTGGCGCCGCTCGTGTTCCGCGCGATCGACCGCGCCGTCGCCGGCCAGGCGGTCGTCGCGGTCCTGCCGTCCTACTACACCTGGGGCTTGGCGCTCTGCGGGATCGCCCTCGTCGCGAACGTGCTCCAGGTGGCGTCGGGAGGGGCGGGGCGGCTGCGCCCCCTGGCGGGGGCTTCGCTCTGCGGAGTCATGCTGGGCCTGCTCGTCTGGTCATCGAGCGTCGTCGCGCCGCGCGCCGAGGCGGCCTGGCGGGCGCGCGACGACGCGGCGTTCGCCCAGTCCCACCGGGCGCTGGTACAACTCAACGTCGCGACGATGGCCGCCGGCGCCGCGTTCCTCTGCCTCGAGGTGCTCAGCCTGCCGTCCCGCCGTGGGCGCTGAGCTCGAGGATCGCGCGCACGCGGTCGGCGACCGCCGACGGTGGCTCGTGGGCGATGGACTCGCAGGCCGCCACGAGGAGCCAGGCGAGCGTGTCCGGGTCGGCCTCGATGCGGCGGCGCTCGCGCCGCGGCGCCGCCGCGACAGTTTCTTCGAGCGCCAGGCGCACCTGCTCGCGGGCCCACGCCAGGGCGAGCGCCGCGGTCTTGTCGCCTCGGCTCTGGAGGAACGCCTTGGCGACGTCGCGGGGGAGCGGCGCGCCCGGCGCCCACGCGGCCGCGAGCTTCTCGAGCGCGGAGGCGAGCGGGAGCCCGGTGAGGTCCCGAGCGAGCCTGAGGAGCTGGGCCTCGGCGGCGGTCGTCCGCGGAGCGCGCGCGGGT
>JBBTPF010000245.1:0-4188 GCA_038066295.1 Candidatus Methylomirabilota bacterium
GCAGAAGCTCTTCATGGGGCACAGCGGGCACTTGGGCCGGCGCGGCGTGCACCACGTGGCGCCGAAGTCCATGAGAGCCTGGTTGAAGTCGTAGCCGCGGCCGCGCGGGACGAGCGCCTCTGCCAGTTCCCAGAACGCGGTGTCGCCGCGCACCCGGGCAAGGCGGCGCGGACCCAGGAACACGCGGCCCAGGACACGGCGCACATTGGTGTCGAGGACCGCGGCGTCGCGGCCGTAGGCGAACGCGAGGATCGCGCCCGCGGTGTAGCGGCCGACCCCTGGGAGGCTCTGCAGCGTCTCCGCGCGGTCCGGCAGGCGGCCGCCGTAGCGCGCGACCGTTTCGCGCGCGATCGCGTGGAGGCGCACGGGCCGGATGTTGTAGCCGAGCGGGTACCAGAGACGCCGGACCTCGTCCACGCGCGCCGCCGCCAGGCTCGCGAGGGTCGGATAGCGGCGCAGGAACTCGCGATACTTCGGGACGACGCGGTCCACCTGGGTCTGCTGGAGCATGATCTCGGACACGAGCACGCGGTAGGGATGGCGCGTGCGGCGCCAGGGGAGGTCGCGGCCGTGGCGCCCGTACCACGCAAGCAGGCGGCGCTGGAAGCGGCGGATGAGATCGCGAGCGGGCGGTCGCACGGCGCGCAGTCTAGCATGACGCCCGGCGCGACAGATTCTCGGCGCGGGCTTAGAATGACCGCATGCCGACGCCCCTGCCGAGCGACTTCGGAGACCCGGCCGCCGAGTACGCGGCGGTGCGCAATCACACCGGACTGATCGACCGCAGGGACCGGGGCGTCATCGAGGTGACCGGGCGCGACCGCGCCAGCTTTCTCCACGCGCTCCTCTCCAACGAGATCAAGGCGCTCGCCCCGGGGCAGGGGTGCGCCGCGACGCTGCTCGACGTCCACGGCAAGGTCCAGGTCGTGCTCTTCGTGTGGGTGCTCGACGACCGGATCCTGCTCGTCGTCCCGCCGGCGATGGCCCGGAAGGTCGCCGAGGCGCTCGACCACTATCTGTTCTCGGAGAAGGCGTCCATCCGCGACGCGACCGAGGAGACCGCGCTCCTGCTGCTCGCGGGGCCGGGCGCTCCCGCGACGGTCGAGCGGCTCGCCGGCGCGCGACCGGCCGACGCGCCGTGGTCGCACGTGGCGGCGACGATCGACGGGACGCCCGTGAGGCTCGTGAGCGGGGCCGGGGAGACAAGCGAGCCCGAGGTGTGGGTCGTCGCGGCGGCCGGGGAGGCCGGCCGGCCGTGGGACCGGCTCGTCGCGGCGGGCGCCCGGCCCGTCGGGCTCACGGCGCTCGAGTCGCTCAGGATCGAAGCGGGCACGCCGCTCTTCGGTCACGACGTGGACGAGACCGTTCTCCTGCCCGAGATCCCGTCCGCGAATCTCGTTTCCCACACGAAGGGCTGCTATCCCGGCCAGGAAGTCGTCGTGAGGATCCGCGACCGCGGCCACGTGAACCGGCTCCTTGCCGGGCTCGTACTCGAGGGCGACGCGGTGCCCGAGCGCGGGGCGGCGGTCCTGGCCGGGGAGGCGGAGATCGGCAGGGTGACGAGCGCGACGCGCTCCTTCGGCCTCGGGCGGCCCATCGCGCTCGCGTTCGTGCGGCGCCAGCACGCCGAGGCGGGCACCGCCGTCACCGTCCGCGCCGGCGGCCGGACGATCCAGGCGCGTGTCGCCGCGCTGCCGTTCAGCCGCTCGTGAACCGTCTCGCGAGCGAAACGAGCCCGTACCTCCTGCAGCACGCGGGGAACCCGGTGGACTGGTATCCGTGGGGCCAGGAGGCGTTCGCGCGCGCGCGGGCCGAGGACAAGCCCCTGCTCCTCTCCGTCGGGTACTCGGCGTGCCACTGGTGCCACGTGATGGAGCACGAGTCGTTCGAGAACCCGGACATCGCCGCGCTCATGAACCGGCTCTTCGTCAGCGTCAAGGTGGATCGCGAGGAGCGCCCCGACGTGGACCAGATCTACATGCAGGCCGTTCAGTCCATGACCGGCCACGGCGGCTGGCCGATGACAGTGTTCCTCACGCCGGCGGGCGAGCCGTTCTACGGCGGCACCTACTTCCCGCCGGCGGACCGTCACGGGCTGCCCGGCTTCCCGCGGCTCCTCGAGGGGATCGCGGAGGCGTGGGCGAGCCGCCGGGGCGAGGTCATGGCCTCGGCGCGCCAGATCGGCGAGGCGCTCGGTCAGTCGGAGCGGCTGCGCGGGGCGACGCAGCTCCTCACCGACGACATCCTGCTCGGCGCGTTCCAGTCGCTGTCGGGGCAGTTCGACGATGGAGACGGCGGCCTCGGGGGCGCGCCGAAATTCCCCCAGCCGATGATCTGGGAGTTCGTTCTGCGCTACTGGAAGCGGACGCAGAACCCGCGCGCGAGCCAGATGGCCCACACGACGCTCACCATGATGGCCCGCGGCGGCATGTACGACCAGCTCGGCGGCGGCTTCCACCGCTACTCCGTGGACGCGCACTGGCTCGTGCCGCACTTCGAGAAGATGCTCTACGACAACGCCCAGCTCGCCTCGCTCTATCTGCACGGCTGGCTCGCCTTCGGCGACCCCGAGTGCCGGCGCATCGCAGTGGAAACTCTGGATTACCTGCTGCGCGAGATGACCGACCCGGCGGGCGGCTTCTACTCGGCGACCGACGCCGATTCCGAGGGCCATGAGGGCAAGTTCTTCGTCTGGACCGCCGACGAGCTGCGGGACGTGCTGGGCGCAGCCGACGCCGAGTACGCCGCACGGTACTGGGGCGTGGACCGCGGGCCGAATTTCGAGGGGAAGAACATCCTCTATATGGCGGCGGACCCGGAGCCCGAGCGCATCGCCCCGATCCGGCGCAAGCTGTACGAGGCGCGAGAGCGCCGGGTCCACCCGGGAAGGGACGACAAGGTGCTCGCGTCGTGGAACGGCCTCGCGTGCCGCGCCTTCGCCGAAGCTGGCCGCGCGCTCGATCGCCCCGACTACGTCGCCGCGGCGGTGAAGAACGCCGAGTTCGTCCTCGCCTCCATGCGCGAGGGCGGCCGGCTCCTCCGCACCTGGAAGGGCGGCCGGGCGAAGCTCAAGGGCTACCTCGAGGACTACTCGATGGTCGCCGCCGCCCTCGTGGAGGTCTACGAGGCGACGTTCGATCGCCGCTGGCTCGACGAGGCGCGCGCCCTCGCCGAGGAGATGCTCCGTCTGTTCTGGGACGACAAGCTCGACGGCTTCTACGACACGGGCGCGGACCACGAGCGGCTGATCGTCCGCCCACGGAACCTCTTCGACAACGCGGTGCCCTGCGGCAGCTCGGTCGCGGTGGAGACGCTCCTGAGGCTGGCGGTGCTGACGGGCGAATCGCGCTACGAGGCGACCGCGCTTCAGGCGCTCCGGCCCATGGCCGACCTGATGGCGCGTCACGCCTCGGGCTTCGGCCGCTTCCTCTGCGCGCTCGACTTCAACCTGGGACCTGTCGTCGAGATCGCGCTCGTCGCGCCGCGTGCCGACAGGGACGGCCTGGCGCCGCTCGCCGCGGAAGTATTTGGTCGCTACCTGCCGAACCGCGTGGTCACGGGCATGGTCGCGGGCGACGCGCGCGGCGCCGCGGGGATCCCGCTGCTCCAGAACCGCGAGGCCGTCGACGGCAAGGCGACGGCCTATGTCTGTCGCAACTACGCCTGCGAGCTGCCGGTCACCGACCGCGCCGCGCTCGCGTGCCAGCTCGACGCGATCCAACGCTGAGGTGGTGGGGTGCACCCCTAAAGTAAGACCAGCGGCGAGCCTGTGCCGCGGCCGTCGCCTCTACCCCGCCGCCAAGGGGTGCAGGACGTCGATCGCATAGCCCACGTCCAGGGGCTCGCCCAGCCACCCGGGCATCGCCGTCCGCGGGTGAATGCGGAGCCCCTGCGCCTCGTGCCGCGCCCGGAGGACCTGGACGGGATCGGCGGGGATCGCGGCAGGAGGGGGCACGTCGGGCAGGAGTCGCCCGTCCGGGCGCCGGAACTGTAGCTCGCCGTCCGGTTGTCGATCCACCTGGTAGCCCTCCTCGTGGACCGAGCGGTGGTGGCGGCGGCAGAGGAGGGCGAGGTTCGAGAGTGTCGTCGGCCCGCCCTGCGCCCAGTGGCGCAGGTGATGGCCCTGGCCGAACGGGAGCCCGCAGCCGGGAAAGCGGCACCCCTGGTCCCGGTGGTGGAGCGCCCGCC
>JBBTPF010000246.1:0-2383 GCA_038066295.1 Candidatus Methylomirabilota bacterium
GTCCCGCCGAGCGTGCTCGAAGCGCACGGCGCCGTCTCCGCCCAGGTGGCCGTCGCGATGGCGGAAGGCGCGCGCCGCCGAGATGCCGGACCGTGCTGCCGACGTGGATCCACGGTCCCATCCGCACGTTCTGCGAGAGCGCGCGGTTCGCCTGGTGGAGGAAGAACGCGGGATGTGCCCGCGCGCCCGCGCCGCGGTAGAGCGGCAGCGCGTCGCTCACGCCGTCGAGATACTCGGCGGCGGCCGCCTCGCTGTAGGCGTCCACCGGCGTGCCGAGCACCGCGAGCGCGCCGAGATGCTCGCGCGTGGCGGCGGGCCGCTCGGCCGGCAGCGGCGCCGCGGCGTAGAGGGCGGGGTTCACGGGCACGGGCGTGCCCGCCGGCAGCGTCGCCGACAGCGTCGCGCACTCGCCGCCGGCCGCCGTGGAGGCGGTGAGCGCGGCCGTCACCGCCTTCGCGTCGCGGCCCGTCACGGAGCCGCTGACCGTCACCTCCTCGCCGTCGAGCACCGGCTTGACGAACCTCACCGTGGCCGTGCCGCGCGCGAGCCACGCCGCCCCGAAGGCCTCCACGAGCGGACGGGTCATGTAGGCGTACACGGTCACCCCCGGCACCAGGCCTCCGCGGAAGCCGTACTGCCGGGCGACCGCGTCGTCGTGGATCTTGTTCTCGGACGCCTCGGAGGTGTTCCGCGCCTTGACGCGGTACTCGGGCAGGGGTTCCGTCGTCACGGCGCGGAGTGTACCCCGGACCTCGGTGCTCAGGGAAGGGCCGCGATCAGCTTCCGGTACTCCGCCTCGGGGAAGGCCTTCATCGTGACGGTGCGGACATTGCCCGCCGAGGCGAGCGTCAGGACGAACTTGGCGACCGTCTCGTCGTTCGGCGCCTCGGCCACCGTGACGATGTCGTAGCCGCCCATCGTGAGGTAGAACGCCTTCAGCTCGCCGCCCATGTCCTTGATGAGCTTCTTCGCGGCGTCCAGGCGCTTCGGGCCGTCCTTGACGTTCCGGATGCCCTGGTCGGTGTAGTTGATGAGGCTGACGTAGGTCGGCATGGGGACCTCCTTCGTGAGAGGGGTCGCGCCGGGTGGCCAAGTATATAATCAAAGCCGCGTATGATGCGTGGCTTCCTCGTCGCCCTGATCGTCGTCGTCCTGGTCGTCGGCGGGCTCGTCTCCTGGGCGATCGCCATCAACAACCAGCTCGTCGGCCAGGAGCAGAACGTCAACGAGAAGTGGGCGCAGGTCCAGAACGTCTACCAGCGCCGCGCCGACCTCATTCCCAACCTCGTGGAGACCGTGAAAGGGTTCGCCGCGCAGGAGCGCACCGTGCTGGAAGAGGTCACCCGGGCGCGCGCCAGCGCCAGCTCCATCCAGCTCACCCCGCAGGCCCTCAACGATCCGAAGGCGCTCGAGCGGTTCCAGGCGGCGCAGAACCGGCTCTCGGGCGCGCTCTCCCGGCTCCTCGTGACGGTCGAGCGGTATCCCGACCTCAAGTCGAACCAGAATTTCCTCGCGCTCCAGACCCAGCTCGAGGGCACGGAGAACCGGATCGCGGTGGAGCGGCGGCGGTTCAACGAGGCCGTGCGCGACTACAACACGCGCGTGCGCCTCTTTCCGGGCTCCGCCGTCGCGGGATTCGCCGGCTTCCAGCAGAAGGCCTTCTTCGAGGCGACGGCGGACGCGGCGACGCCGCCCAAAGTGAAGTTCTAGGCTGCTGCTCGCGGCCGTCCTCGCCCTCACCCTCGTCCTGCCTCCCGCGCCCACCGCGCGCGTGAACGACTACGCGAGGCTCCTCTCGCGGGCCGAGCGCGAGCGCCTGGAGTCGAAGCTCGCCGAGCGCGAGCGCGCGACGGGGGCGCAGGTGGCGATCGCGATCTTCCGCTCGCTCGAGGGCGAGAGCCTCGAGGACGTCGCCAACCGGCTCTTCCAGCAGTGGCGGCTCGGCCGCAAGGGGCTCGACGACGGCGTGCTCCTCGTGGTCTTTGTCAACGACCGGAAGCTCAGGCTCGAGGTGGGCTACGGACTCGAGGCGGTCGTGCCCGACGCCGCCGCCGGCCGGATCATCCGCGAGGCGATCACGCCCCGCTTCCGCGAGCAACGCTGGGCGGCGGGGCTCGAGGCCGCGGTGGATGCGGTGTACGCGCGGATCGCGTCGCAGAAGGGCGATCCCGAGCGCATGCGGAAGGAAGCCGAATCCTTTCGTCGCGCCCAGAAGGAGAACGAAGACTCCGCGCGGCTCTACTTGATTCTCTTCCTCGCGATCTTCGCGGCGATCGTCGGCAGTCTCGCCTGGGAAGTGTCGCGCCAGCGCCCCGGCCTCACCGCCGGACGGCGCGGCTGGGACCGGCCGAGCGGCGGCTGGTCCGGTGGCGGCTGGTCGGGC
>JBBTPF010000247.1:0-1737 GCA_038066295.1 Candidatus Methylomirabilota bacterium
GGAAGGGCCCGTCGTACTCGGTCAAGGACCTCGCCGGGCGCGCCCACTGGAACACCGACTCGCTCCCCGAGGGCATGGAGCCCGGGCTCCAGGCGACGGCCGTGTTCGGCTTCACCGTGGCGAAGGCGGTGGACGCCGAGGACCGCGTGAACTCGTCCAACACCTACGGCTTCATCGCCGAGGTGATGGCGGTGGAGGTGGACCCGGAGACCGCGGCGATCAAGATCCTCCGCTACGTCACGGTCCACGACGCGGGGACGATCATCAACCCGATGATCGCCGAGGGCCAGATCTACGGCGGCGCCCTCCACGGTCTCGGCGGCGCGCTCTACGAGGAGCTGGCCTACGACGAGGACGGCCAGCTCCTGACCGGGACGTTCATGGACTATCTGGTGCCGACGGCGAGCGAGGCGCCCACGATCGACATCGCCCACGTCGTCTCGCCCTCGCCGCTCACCCCGCTCGGCTCGAAGGGCCTCGGCGAATCCTCCTCGATGACCGTGCCGGCGGTCATCGCCAACGCCGTGAGCGACGCGCTCTCGCCTCTCGGGATCCGGATCACCGAGCTCCCCATGACGCCGTCGAAGCTCCACGCATTGATCAAGAAGGCGCGCAAGTCATGAAACCGCCGAAGTTTGACTACCACGTCCCGACGACGGTCGAGCAGGCGCTCGAGCTCCTCGGCCGCTACGGTGGCGACGCCAAGCTCCTCGCCGGTGGCCAGAGCCTCATGCCGCTCCTGAACTTCCGGCTGAGCCGCCCGGCCGCGCTCGTGGACCTGAACCGGATCCCGTCGCTCGCCTATATCAGGGAGCAGGACGGGCAAATGAGGTTCGGCGCGATGACCCGGCAGCGGACCATCGAGTTCTCGCCGGTCGTGCAGGCGCGGGTGCCGCTTCTGCGCGAGGCGACGAAACTGGTCGGCCACCTGCCGATCCGGACGCGCGGCACGATCGGCGGCTCGATCGCCCACGCCGATCCGTCGGCCGAGTACCCCTCGGTGCTGACGGCGCTCGAGGGCGAAGTGGTCGCGCGCGGCCCCAGGGGCGAGCGCGTCATCAAGGCGAAGGACCTCTTTCAGACGTACCTGACGACGAGCCTCGAGCCCGAGGAGGTCCTGGTCGAGGTGCGGCTCCCCGCGATGCCCGCCGGCGCCGGGTACGCGCTCGAGGAGTTCGCCCGGCGCCACGGCGACTTCGCGATCATCGGTATCGCGGCCGTGGTCGTGAGGGACGGCGCCCGCTGCAAGCTCGCGCGTCTGGCCACGGCGGGCGCGGGGCCCGTGCCCGTCCGCCTGCGCGCCGCCGAGGAAATCCTCGAGCGCGACGGCTTCGGCGACGCGGCGATCGAGGCGGCAGCCCGGCGCGCCTCCGAGCTCGTGAGCCCCGACTCGGACATCCACGCCTCCGCGGACTACCGCCGCCACCTCACGGGCGTGCTCACGAAGCGCGCCCTCAAGCGGGCGCTGGGAGCGGCTCGTGGCTGAGCCGGTCACCGTCAGGCTCAAGGTCAACGGCGTGGCGCGCGAGGGGCGCTGCGAGCCGCGCAAGCTCCTGGTGGACTTCCTCCGCGAGGACCTCGGCCTCACCGGAACTCACGTCGGCTGCGAGCACGGCATCTGCGGCGCCTGCACAATCATGATAGACGGCGAGGCGGCGCGCTCCTGCATCATGCTCGCCGTCCAGGCGGACGGCAGCGAGATCCTGACGGTCGAGGGCCTGATGCAGAACGGCAAGC
>JBBTPF010000248.1:0-4528 GCA_038066295.1 Candidatus Methylomirabilota bacterium
CCCTTAGCTATCCCTTCGCTAACTTGACGTTTCTACGACTTTGCCGGGGCCCTGACTGGAGGAGCCATGTCGAACTTGAGGAGATTCGTGCTCGCGGCTCTGGTCGGCGGCGTCATCGCCGTCGCCCAGCCCGCGCTCGCGCAGACGACGCTCACGATGTCCTCGTGGGTGTCGCCCCAGCACCACATCACGGCCGTCGTGTTGCAGGGCTGGGCGAACGAGGCCGAGAGAGTGACGAACGGGCGCGTGAAGTTCACGATGCTGCCAAAGCACCCCTCGGCGCCTCCCGGGACGTTCGACGCGGTGAGGGACGGCCTCGTGGACCTCTCGTACGTCACCGCCAGCTACACGCCAGCGCGGCACATCATGCCGCTCATGCCGGAGCTGCCGGGCGCCGGCGAGACGTCGCTCATCAACTCGGTCGCCTATTCGCGGATCTACTGGAAGCACTTCCACAAGGTCGGCGAGTACAAGGGCGTGAAGCTGCTGGGGGTGTTCACGCACGGCCCCGGCCAGATGTTCACCAAGCGGCCGGTCAACAGCATCAACGACGTCCAGGGCCTCAAGATCCGCACCGGCGGCGGCGTGGCCGAGGCGGTGGCGAAGGCGCTCGGCGCCTCGGCGTTCGTGAAGCCCGCGCCCGAGTCCTACGAGCTGCTGAAGGGCGGGGTCGCCGACGGCGTGTTCTTCCCGATGGAGTCCATCATCTCGTTCAAGCTCGACACCGTCCTCGAGCAGGCGACACTGTTCCCGGGCGGGATGTACAGCTCGGCCTTCGGCTTCTTCATGAACGAGGACAAGTGGAACAAGCTGCCCAAGCAGGACCAGGAGGCGATCGAGAAGATCTCGGGCGAGTGGATCGCGCGTCACGCCGGGCGGTCCTGGGACGACGCCGACAGGAAGGGCCTCGACGCGCTCAAGAAGTCCGGCGTCAAGATCGTCAACGCCGATGCCGCCCTGGTCGCGGAGGTGAAGAAGCGCTCGGCGCCGATCATCGAGGACTGGATCCAGAAAGCGAGCGCCAAGGGCGTGGACGCCGCCAGGATCCTCGCCGAGTTCCGCGAGGAGCTGAAGAAGGTCGCCGCGGGCCAGTGAGCTGAGCGCGCCCAGGGACGAGCCGAGCGCTCCCGCACGCCGGTGGGAGCGGCGCGTCGAGGCGATCCTCGGCGTCGCCGCTTCCGCCATCCTCCTGGCCATGATGCTCCTCACGTTCGTGGACGTGGTGGCGCGGTACGGCTTCAACCGGCCGGTGAGGGGCGCGTTCGAAGTGACCGAGCTGCTGCTGCTGGTGCTGATCTTCGCCGGGCTGCCCCTGGTGTCGTACGCGGGCGAGCACGCGCTCATGGATTTCATCGACCGGCTGCTCGGCGCCCGCGGGCAGCGCCGGCTCGAGCAAGCGGTGCACGCGGCGTGCGCGGCGGTGATGTTCCTGCTCGCCTGGCTGGTCTGGCTCAAGGCCGACCGGATCTGGGGCTACCGCGACGCCACCGACGTGCTGCGCATCGTGTACGGTCCCTTCGTCTACTTCATGGCGGTCATGATCGGGCTGGCGGGCCTCATCCACCTCTACAGGATGGCGGAGCGCCGGTGATCGAGGGGCTGGTCGGCCTCGCCGCGATGATGGTGCTCGCCTTCCTGCGGGTGCCCATCGCCTACGCCATGGGCATCGTCGGCATCGTCGGTTACGCCTACATGCGCGACTGGAACTGGACGGTGGCCTTCGCCATCGCCCAGACCAAGATCTACGAGACCGGGCGCAACTACACGCTGTCGGTGGTGCCGCTGTTCATCCTCATGGGCAACTTCGTGACGCGCGCCGGCATGTCGCAGGAGCTGTTCCGCGCCGCCTACGCCTTCATCGGCCACCTGCGCGGCGGGCTGGCCATGGCCACCGTCTGGGCCTCGGCCGGCTTCGGCGGGATCTGCGGCTCCTCCATCGCCACCGCGGCCACGATGGCGAAGGTGGCCTACCCCTCGATGAAGCGCTTCGGCTACTCGCCCCAGCTCGCCGCCGGCACCGTCGCCTCGGCCGGCACGCTCGGCATCATGATCCCGCCCTCCACCATCATGGTGATCTACGGCGTCTTCACCGAAACCAACATCGGCAAGCTGTTCGCGGCCGGGATCCTGCCCGGGCTCCTCGCCGCCACGCTGCTCTGCCTCACCATCGCGTACACCACCTGGCGCGATCCGCGCTCGGGCCCGCCCGGCCCGCGCTCGAGCTGGGGCGAGCGCTGGCTCGCCCTCAAGGAGGTCTGGGGCGTGGCGGCGCTGTTCCTGTTCGTGATGGGCGGCATCTACGGGGGCCTCTTCACCGCCACCGAGGGCGCGGGCATGGGCGCCGTCGGCGCCATGGCCTTCGCGCTGGGGCGCGGCGCGCTGACGCTGCGGACGCTCTACGCCGCGTTGCTGGAGTCCGCGCGCACCACGGCCATGCTGTTCCTGATCCTGATCGGCGCGCTGATGTTCGCGGAGTTCGTCAACATCACGACGATGCCGGGCGATCTCAAGGCCTTCGTCGCGCGCTTCGCGCTCCACCCCGTCATGGTGGTGGCGGCGATCTCCGCGATCTACGTGGTGCTCGGCACCGCCATGGAGGAGCTGTCCATGGTGCTGCTGACCATGCCGGTGTTTTTCCCGCTGATCGTGCAGCTCGGGTTCGACCCGGTCTGGTTCGGCATCATCATCGTGTGCGTGGTCGAGATCGGCCTGATCAGCCCGCCGGTCGGGATGAACATGTTCGTGCTCAAGACCCTGCTGCCGGAGGTGCCGACGGGAACCGTGTTCCGCGGCGTGATGCCGTTCATGTGGGCCGACGTGCTGCGCCTCGCCATCCTGGTCGCGTTTCCGGCGATCTCGCTGTGGCTGCCGAGCCTGATGCGCTGAACGAGGGGTGCCCTCGCGGGCGGGTCACACGACCACCGGCCACTTCGGCCGCGCGCTCAGGCCCGCGCGCGCCAGGTACGGTCCGGCCAGTCGCTCGGCCCGGGTGATGACCCGGTACTCGTCCACGGTCGTCACGCGCCGGTCGTCCAGCACGACGCGCCCGTCGATGACCACCGTCCGCACGCCGGCCGGGCTGGCGCTGTAGACCAGCGTGTTCACCGGGTCGAGCAGCGGACGCCACTCCGGCAGGTCCAGGTCGAAGACGACGAGATCGGCGCGCTTCCCCGGCTCGAGCGAACCGATCTCGGCCTCGAGCCCCAGCGCGCGCGCCCCGTTGATCGTGGCCATCTCGAGCACGCGCTCCGGCGGCATCACGCCGGGATCCAGGCGCGCGTCCTTGGGGACGAGCGCGGCCAGGTACATCAGCCGCAGCATGTCGAGGTGGTTGGAGCCGTTGGCGCTGTCGCCGCCCAGCGAGACGGTCACACCGGCGTCCAGCATCTCGGGGAACCGTCCGTGCGCGAAGAGCCCCTTGACGTGCTTGAGCGCGGCGGAGGGACAGTGCGAGACCTTCACGTCCCGGCGGGCGAGGAGCGCGATGTCGTCGGCGTCCACGTACACCATGTGGGCGAGCTTGGTGTGCGGTCCGAGCACGCCCCAGGCATCCAGCGTGGCCAGCGGCAGCGCGTCCGCCGTCCCGCGGGACGGATGCGAGGCGAACTGCATCATCCCCCATCCGGTCCCGTACCGCTCGGCCAGGGCGTGGGCGCCCCGGATCAGCGCCTCCGAGCAGGTGCCGAAGCCGACCAGCAGCGGCCAGGCGCGCACGCGCGCGCTCCCGCGCCCGTTCACGCGGGCCAGGACCGCCTCGGCGAGCCGCAGCGCCTCGCCGGTGGACTGCGTGAGCCGGCCGGGGCCCCGGGCGAGGTCCCATGTCCAACGGCCGAGAACCGCGCGCAGCCCCACCGCGTCCACCGCCTCGGCCACCGCGAGGACGTCGAAGAGCGTGCCAGCCTCGCAGAACGTCGTCGTCCCCGTCCTCAGCATTTCGAGGCAGGCGAGCTGGGCGGCGGCGACCTCCTCCTCCGGAGCGATGGCGGCGTACAGCGGCACGTACCAGTCCGGGACATACCGGTCCACCGGCACCTCGTCCGGGATGAGGCCGCGCGAGAGATGCTCGGAGAGGTGGACGTGGGTGTCGACGAAGCCGGGGAGCACGAGGCGGCCGCGACCGTCGATCACGCGCTCGGGAGGGTGCGGCGGCCGCACCTCGGCGGCGCGGCCGACCTGCGCGATCCGCCCGCCGTCGACGAGCACGGAGCCGTCCATGAGGATCCGGCGCGCGGGATCCATCGTGACGACGACGGCGTGCTCGACGAGGATCACGGCTCCTCGTACCCCGATGGCCGGACCCTGTCAAGAACCAGGACATCGTCGAGCGCCGCGAGGTCAGCGTCGAGCATTACACTGGGTGCCGGGGAACATCGAGCGTCCCGAGCGCCGTGTGGCCACCAGAAAGGACTGACCATGAGCTCCATCGAGTTCGGCGTGCTGCTCCCCACTCGCGAGGCCGTCATGTCCGGCCGGCCGGAGACGGCCCCGATGCTGGCCATGGCCGAGCGCGCGGAGGCCGCGGGCTTCG
>JBBTPF010000249.1:0-3421 GCA_038066295.1 Candidatus Methylomirabilota bacterium
TCACCAACGCCTCGGTCGGGACGATCGCGGTCGTCATGGCGCGCACCGATCCCGAGAAGAAGTCGAAGGGGATCTCGGCGTTCGTCCTCGAGAAGGGGATGCCCGGCTTCAGCGCGGGCAAGCCCTACCGGAAGCTCGGCCTCCACGCCTCCGACACCGCCGAGCTGGTCTTCGAGGACGCGCGCGTGCCCGAGGCGAACCTGATCGGGGAGCGCGGCACGGGATTCGTGCAGTCGGTCCGCGTGCTGGAGGGCGGGCGCATCGCGATGGCGGCGATGGCGGTGGGGATCGCCCGGGCCGCGGTGGACCAGGCGGTGAAGTACATGAAGCAGCGGAGCGCCTTCGGGAAGACCCTCGCCGAGTTCAACGGACTCCAGGGGATGATCGCCGACCTCGCGACGGAGGTGGAGGCCGCGCGCCTCCTCACGCTGCGCGCCGCGTATCTCAAAGATTCGGGGCGCCCGGCGATGCACGCGGCGGCGATGGCGAAGGTCTTCGCGTCCGAGACGGCCATGAAGGCCGCCACGAAGGCCGTCCAGATCCACGGCGGCGCCGGCTACATCACGGAGTTTCCCGTCGAGCGCATCTTCCGCGACGCGAAGCTCACCGAGATCGGCGAGGGGACGTCGGAGATCCAGCGGATGGTCATCGCCCGGGAGATCCTCCAGCTCTCGTGACGTCGTTCCGCCATCTCATCGCGATCGAGGGTGTCGCCAAGCGGTTCGTCACCAGCTCGGGGCCCGTCGAGGCGCTCCACGACGTCTCCCTGGCGGTCGGCGAGGGCGAGTTCTGCACGCTCATCGGGCCCTCCGGCTGCGGCAAGTCCACGCTCCTCGGCATGCTGGGCGGTCTCGTGCAGCCCGACAGCGGGCGCGTGCTCGTCGAGGGCCGGCCCGTCACGCGGCCCGACCCGCGGCGGGTCGCCACGGTCTTCCAGGATGCGGGCCTCTTCCCGTGGCGCACGACGCTCGAGAACGTCGAGTTCGGCCTGGAGCTCCAGGGCGTGCCGGCCGGGCAGCGGCGCGAGGTCGCGGCGGAGCTCCTCGGCCCGCTCGGCCTCAAGGGCTTCGCGGGCAAGTACCCGCGCGAGCTGTCGGGCGGGATGAAGCAGCGCGTGGCCATCGGCCGCGCCCTCGCGATCGATACGAAGATCCTCTTGATGGACGAGCCGTTCGGCGCGCTCGACGAGCAGACGCGCCTCCTCATGGGCGAGTGGCTCCTCGACATCTGGCGCCGCACGAACAAGACGGTCATCTTCGTGACCCACAGCCTGCAGGAGGCGTTGCTGCTCTCGACGCGGGTCGCCGTCATGACGGCCCGCCCGGGCCGGATCAAGTCGCTGTTCGAGCTCGGGATGGACTACCCGCGGCCCATGGAGTCGGCGGAGCTCGTCGCGCTGCGCGCCAAGCTCTGGAGCGAGATCCGCGAGGAATCGCTCCGCGCGATGGGCGGCCACCTGTGACCGCCGTCCTCGTCCGAGTAGCGCTCCTGGCCGCCGCGCTCGCCGCCTGGGAGCTCACGGGCCGCGCGGCGAACCCGCTCGTGGCGGTGCCGCCCTCGGCGGTGCTCCCGGCCCTGCGCGATCTCCTCCTCCTGCGCTCGTATCCCGATCTCCCGGCGAGCCTGTTCCTGACCCTGCGCGAGATCGCGCTCGCCTACGGCCTCGCGGTCGCGGCCGGGCTCGCGTGCGGCTTCGCGCTCGGCATGAACCGCCTCGTCGGCCGCGCCTACGGGCCCATGCTCGCCGCGCTCTACGCGGTGCCCGCCGTGGTCTGGTACCCGTCGCTGATGCTCTTCTTCGGCCTCGACGCCGCCTCCAAGATCGCCTTCGGGTTCCTCCTCGGCTTCTTCCCCGTCACGCTCGCCGTCCTGGCCGGTATCCGTCAGGTCAACCCCCAGCTCGTCACGGTCGCGCGCGCCTACGGCGCCGGCCCGCTGACGGTCTTCGCGCGCGTGATGGTGCCGGCGATGCTCTTCACGCTCGCCGGCGGGCTCAGGACGGCCCTGGCGCTGTCGGTCATCGGGGTGATCGTCGGGGAGATCCTGGGCAGCAAGCGCGGCATGGGTGCCTTGATCAACCACGCCTACGGCCTCCTCCGCACGGCGGACTACGTCGCGCTCGTGCTCGTGACGCTTGTCCTCGTCGCGGGCTCCGACGCCCTCGCGAGCCTCGTCGAGCGGCGGGCGAAGAAGTGGAGCGAATGAACGCGCGGGTGCGCGCGCTGCAGCTCGCGAGCGTGCTCGCGCTCCTCGGAGCGTGGGAGGGGGCGGCGCGCGCCGGGTGGGTGGACCCGCTCTTCGTCCCGGCGCCGAGCGCCGTCGCCCGCGCCCTCGGCGCGATCGGGGGCCAGGCGCTCACCGGCCTCGCGGACACGCTCGGCAAGACCGCGGTCGCCTACGTGCTCTCGGTCGTCCTCGGCGTCACGGCGGGGCTCTCCGTCGGCTCGGTCCGCCTCCTGCGGGAGGTGCTGAACCCGTTCGTCATCGCGCTCTACGGCATGCCGAAGATCCTCGTGCTGCCGTGGATCGTGCTGGTGCTGGGCTACGGCACCGCGCCGGCGGTGTTCTACGGGACGATCCACGGTTTCTTCCCGATCCTGGTGCTGGTGATGGGCGCCGTGCGCGACGTGGACCGCACGCTCGTGACGGTGGCGCGCTCGTACGGCGCCACGACGTGGCAGCTCTACTGGAAGGTCCTGCTGCCGGCGATCGTGCCCTCGGTGCTCGCCGGGATGCGGCTCGGCGTCGTGTTCTGCCTGCTCGGCGTCCTCGTCGTCGAGATGTTCGCGGGCGTGCGCGGCATGGGGTACGTCATGAGCTCGCTCGCCAACGGCTTCCGGGCGCCCGAGCTCTTCGCCGCCACCGCGCTCGTCTCGGCGGCCTCCATCGCGATCGTCCTCGCCCTCGATCACCTGAACGAGAAGCTCTCGCACTGGCGCGGGTAGCGCTCCGCGGGCAGACCCCGACCGGGCAGCCGCTTCCCAGCCCCGGACAGTTCCTTCACACCCCGGTGCGGGAGTCTGCCCGGCCGGCCTGAGAAATCGCGAGCTTCTTCCAGCCGCCGCCCCGGAACGCTCCTTGCTACACCTCGCTGCCATGGAGAAGAGAATGGGCGCTTCGCTTGATGCCGGGATCGTCACCGTCTACCGCGCGCCCGACGGCGCGATCCACCACGCGAGATGCGGCCGGCGGGTCACGCTGGAGGGGCGGCGCGCCGGGGGGCTCGAGCTGGACTTCTACTGTCTGGCGTGCGCCGAGACCGTGACGTTGCCGTTCTGCGTGCTCCCGAGCATCCCCGCCGCGGACGCCGCGCTGACACTATTCACGAACGATCGTCGCGTGTGACGGCGCTGCCGCGGAGCCGGAGCCGGCGGGCGGGTGCGAGAGGGGTCGCGGGACCACGCGGCGCGCGTCCGCTGCC
>JBBTPF010000250.1:0-9198 GCA_038066295.1 Candidatus Methylomirabilota bacterium
CGGCGACCACCGCGCGGGCCATGCCGACCCCGGCCGGCGCGTCGCGGGCGCTCGACAGGTTCTTGGCCTCGAGCGCGATGCCCTCGGCCTGCCAGCGCCGGACGGGCGCGAGCCGCGAGTCCTCCAGCATCACCCTGCCGCCGTCCACGGCGACGCGCCCCAGCTCGACGGCGCCGGGGCGAATCTGGAGACCCTCCACCGTCACTCGCACCGCCGGGGCGGACAGGAACGCGGTCTCCTGCCCTGGCCGACGCAGCTCCACGCCGCCGAAGACCGCATCGAGGGCGATCCGGGTGCCCGCCGCGGGATCCTGCTCGATCGTCGCCGACGCGTCGAGCTTCCCCCGCGCCGGGCTCAGCGGGCTGCCCGGCGGCAGGTAGAGCGCGGCCAGCGACGCGTCGATCTCCCGCGCGATCGCCGTGGCGTGGAAGCGCAGCGGGGAGAGCCGCACGCCGCTGACCCACAGCGAGATGGGCGAGCCCGCCGCGACGGCGCCGAGCGTGACAAGGCCGGGCGGCGCCTCCGGCAGGGTCGAGACGCCCCGCGCGTCCAGCGTCACCGCCTCCACGCGCCAGGCGCGCGGCGGCGCCAGCGTGCGGTCCTCGATCGCGACGGCGCCGCCGCGCAGCGCGAACCGCTCGAGGGTGACGGCCGGCGCCGTCCCGCCCCCCGACTCGCGGGCGAGGAGGTCGGAGATGTTGAACTCGCTCGGGCCGGTGCGGACGATCCGGATCATCGGCGCCTGGAGCGTGGCGCCCGTGACCCGCACGTGACCGCGCAGGAGATCACGAGGACTGAACCGCGCTTCCAGCCGCTCGATCGTCGCCAGCGGCCGCTGGTCGCGATCCATCACGCGGAGATCGCGGAGGGCGAGCCGGCCGTCGAACAGATCGAGCTCGAGGGCGGCGAGCGTGACCGCGCGGCCGGTCATGGCCGCCACCCGCCAGACCACCACCCGGCGGACGATCTCGGGCAAGGCGAGCACCCCGGCCGCCGCCAGCGCCACGAGCGCGACGGCCACGATGACGGCGAGGCGGAGCCCGCGCAGACCCACCGGTCATGAATACCACAGGCGCGGGGCGCGACGGTGAAACCACCTCAGGCCATGCTTGTGCTTGACCGCGTCGGACAGTGCTTTTAACATGTCCGACAGGAGGTGCTTCGATGGCTGCCACGCGGATCTCGGTCAGAGTAAGCATGCGCCAGTTGAAGAGGGCGCAGAAGGTGCTCGGCGTGCGGACCACGAGCCAGACCATTCAGAAGGCGCTGGACATGGTGACGGAGAAAGCCTCCCATGACCGGGTGATTCGCCGCTACAGCGGCGTCGGTACACCGGATGCCTTCAAGGAAGACTAGATTTGCGGTACTCGACACGTCAGTCTACGTCGAGAATTTCAGGACCGGCCGCTTCGCGCGTCAGATCCTCGAATCGACGTTCGTCCCACGTTGCTCGGCGGTCGTTCTCCACGAACTGCTTCGAGGGGCCCGGACGCCCGTAGAGCTTCAGTTTGTCCGCGATCTGCTGCGGCACTGCCGCGTCGTGACGCCGACGGAGCGACACTGGATGGAAGCAGCCGAGATTCTGAAGCACGTCAGGGACCGTGAGCACTATGACGCCGACAAGACCCGGGATCTCGCATTCGATGTTTTGATCGCCCTCTCAGCCCGCAGCATCGGAGCGACGCTCGCGACCTGTAACGAAGCCGACGTTCGGGCGATCGGCCGCCATCTGACGTTCGACGCCGTGTTCTGGCATTAATGCCCGTGGACGTCGTTGAGCGGCGAGGAGGTGTCCGATGGGTGCGCCGGCGACCACAGCGCGGACAACGGCGACCCCGGCCGGCGCGTCGCGGGCGCTCGACAGGTTGCGTGCCTCGAGGGCGATGCCCTGAGCTTCGGGGGGGGAAGGGTTCTCGCGGCCTGGCCTTGACCGGGTCGGTGTCCGTGGTGTATCGAGACGCCATGGTACTCCAGTGTCGCGAGGAGGACGCGTCATGAAGCTCGGTCTCAGCATCGGCTACTCGGGAGCGGAGCTGCGCCTGCCCGTGGACAAGGTCCTGCTCGCGGAGCGCCTCGGGTTCGACTCGGTGTGGACCGGAACTTCCACAAGGAGATGATGGTCCGCCGCGGCTTCGGCGACGCGGCGCAGCGCATCCAGGAGCTGTTCCTCGCCAAGCGGAAGGACGAGGCCGTCGCCGCCGTCCCCGACGAGGTCTGCGACGAGATGTCGCTGGTCGGGCCGCCCGCCCGCATCCGCGAGCGCTACCGCGCCTGGGCCGAGTGCGGTATCACGGGGCTGACGATCGTCACCGAGCAGCCCGAGGCGATGGAGCTGATGGCGAGCCTCGGCGCGGCGTGACGAGGTCGACGAGGGCGTTCGCCAGGAGTGCTGCCAGGATGAGGGCGCCACCCGTCAGCGACGCCGCGCCGGGCCGCTCGTTCAGCACGAGCCAGACCCACAGCGGCCCCAGCACGGTCTCCAGCATGCCGATCAGCGAGCTCTCCGCGGCGGGAATCAACCGCGCGCCGGCCATGAAGAGCAGGAAGCCCGCGCCGAATTGCCCCACGCCGAAGAACGCCAGGAGTACCAGGTCGCGCGGCGCGGTCTGGAGCGGATCGGCCAGCGGCAGCGCCGCCAGCGCCGTGAGCGCCGTCGCCAGCGCCGCCGCCGGCGCCATCTGGATCTCGGGGTGCCGGCGGATGAGGACGGTGGCGGTCGCGAAGCTCGTCGCCATGACGATCGCGAGCAGGTCGCCGACCAGCGCGCCGCGACCGTAGGAATCGGACACCATGACGACCGCCCCCGCGAGCGCGACCCCCATCGTCAGCCACGTGCGCAGCGCGACACGTTCGCCGAGGAGCATCCAGCCCAGCAGCCCGGCCACGTAGGGTCCCGTGGACATGAGGATCAGCGTGTTGGCCACCGACGTGTGCGCCAGCGAAAAGATGAAGCACGTCGAGGCCAGCGCCATGCACACGGCCACGACCAGGACCGGGCGCCCCCCGTCGCGCCATTGCGCGAAAATCCCGCGGCCCCGGACCACCCACAGCACCAGGGCCAGAAAGAGCGAGGCGAAGAGGCTGCGCCACAGGCTGGTCGTCCACGGGTTGGTGGTGACGAGGCGCGCGATGAGCCCACCGCTGCTCCAGCACACCGCGGCACAGGCCACCAGCAGGGCGCCGCGCCGTGCGGCGGGCGTCGCCGGATCCCGCCGCGTCGCGACCGAGTCAGCGGCGACTGTCATGAGCGAGGCACAAGCCGCCCCCATGCTAACGCGATCAGGGCCTCAGTTCGTACTGTCGCGCTTGACCGGATGTGCTACATGTAGCATGCTCACGTCATGCGAACCGCCGGCGTCCGCGAAGCCCGTCAGAACCTGTCGGTGCTGCTCGACGAGGTCAAAAAGGGCCGCGAGGTCGTGATCACGGAGCACGGACGGCCTGTGGCGAAGCTCGTGCCGCCCGATCGCCCGCGCGGCAAAGGCGTTCCCAACTTCGCAGCACTCCGCCGCAGGATGCCGGTCTTCGATCCTCCGCTCTCCACGACGCTCGACGAGGTCCGCGAGGATCGCCTCTAGAACGCGCGCTCCGGCACGGCTTCGCGAGCAACGCGCCGCATACCGGGCTGCGCCGCTCGGCCCGCTCTACTGCGACACGAGCGCGCTTCTCAAGCTCTACTTCGCCGAGCCAGGGAGCGCCGAATTCACCCGCGCCGTCGAGGGACGGGACGACCTCGTCGTATCCGATCTCGCCGTCACCGAGGTCGCCTCTGCGTTGTCACGACGTGTGCGTCAGGGTGCCGTCACGCCGGAGGCCGCGCGTCGCGTGCAGCGCACGATCATCGAAAGCCTCGACGGCTCGCCGTACCAGCGCGTCGAACTGACCCGTGAGCTTCACCGTCGTGCGGAGCACCTCCTCCTGACGTTGACGAACACGCCGCTCCGCGCGGCCGACGCGCTTCACCTGGCGTTGGCACTCTCGGCCCGGTCGGCCTCGATGGCGGCGTTCGACGTGCGGCTCGCCGCCGCCGCGCGGGCCGTCGGCCTTGCCGTGTACCCGGGGTGAGAAAGACATGGCGGCGTGACGTCCTTCGCTCATTCAGCAGCTCAGGTCTGGAGGTCACCCACCGCCGCCGACAGGGCCTCGAGCTCGGCGCGCCAGGACGCAGGCGCGATCACCGGACGCACGACGAACTTGGAGAAGCCAACGGCGATGAAGCGCTCGGTGAGCTTTCGCAACGCAGGCAACCCGACCGGCGTGAGCTCGAGCGCTCGGGGACGCCGGGCGGTCATCATGCGCGCGGTGGCCGGGTCGATGGGCGCGCCGGCGTAGCCGATGCTCGCGCCGAAGTGCTCGCGACTGATCGAGCGCCCGGCCCGGGCCGCCGCTTCGTCGATCACGACGCGTCCCGCCGCCGCCTCTTCGGGCGTGCACAGCGAGGGCAGCCACCCGTCCGACAACCGGCCACAACGGTCGAGGGCGGCTGGCGCCGTGCCGCCCAGCCACACTCGCACGGCAGGTCGAAGGAGGGCGAGAACATCGTCATGGTGGCGTGGACGTCGAGGACGTCGGAAAGGCTGGCCGCCTGCATGGCCTCGGCGGTCGCCGCATAGCCGTCGCAGAGGAAGACGTGGGTGGCCTGCGCCTCGTCCCGCCAGCTCCCGACGAGGAAGGTGGGCGCGTACGTCCCCGAGTCGGTGAACACCGGGAGCCTCTGCGCGACGAGATTCCGCTTATCGCTTTCCGTCATCGGCCCCTCGTACCGACATTCTATGCCTGGTTCGCGCCCGCGAGGACCGACGGCAGCGCCGCCACCACCTCCCGGAGGCACTGGCGAATACGGGCGATGTTCTCTTCCGCCTTCTCGGGGATTTCCCCTCGTGATACCTGGGCGATGAACTCCTCGCGGCTGGTCGTCATCAGCAACGACGCGTTGATCTCCAGCTGGATCGCGTGGACCCGCCGGCTCTGGGGTTGACCATACGTGGCCACGATGTTGCCGCCGGTGTAGCCACTGACGTTCTGGTGCACCTCGAAGCCGTGGCGGGTGAAGATCGCGGCGATGGTCGCCGAGAGCTGAGGGGCACACGTCGCATCCTGGCGCGTGCCGATGATCACCTGATGGTCTTTCATCCGGCGCGGGCTCCCGGTGTGGCCATCGAGGAGGATCGCGTACCCGTAGGCGTGACGGAGCTGGGTGAGCAGGTGCTCCAGGGCCGAGTAGTAGGGATCGTAGAGCGCCTGTAGCCGCTCCTCGAGGTCGGCGAGCCCGAGCGGGCGCGCAAAGATGGGCGCATCGCGCATGGTATGGGTGCGCACCACCCCACGCCGGGAGCGCACCTCGCCGTCGTGGTGCTCAAAGTCATCGCGGCGGCGATTGACGTCGACGAACATGCGCGAAAACGGCGTCGCGAGGACGGTGGCCCCGTGCTCGTCCAGGTCGGCATAGAGATCGCCCACGAAGGTATCGGCAAAGCCGTAGGCGAAGGTCTCGAACCACGGCTCGCTGTAGTCGTCGCGGGTGATGTGGGGCAGGGGCTCGGTGCCGTAGTGGGGCACGCTCACCAGCACCGGCGTGCGCGTCCCCGGCGCGGGGTGTCTGACGATCGGAAACGAGCGCTCCATGGTCGATGCCCACCCAAGCCTAGCATCGTGCCTCTCGTGTATCCATCCGCAGACGTTGACGCGCCCGTAGGCCGCCGATACGATGCACGCGATGGCGAACTACGAGACCAGGACCCGCCGCTTCAGCCGAGCCGAGTACGAGAGGCTCATCGACCTGGGCGTGTTCCAGCCGGGCGAGGCCATCGAGCTCATCGGCGGCGAGCTCATGGTCGCCGAGCCACAAGGCGCCGCGCATTACACGGCGATCCAGAAGACCGCGAAGGCGCTGGAGGCGGCGTTCGGGCCCGGTTGGCACGTGCGTACTCAGGGGCCCATCGGCCTCGACGACGATTCCGAACCCGAGCCCGACGTCGCGGTCGTCCCCGGAGGCCCGGACGACTATGGCCGTGCGCATCCCTCGCGGCCGGCCCTCACCGTCGAGGTGGCCGAGTCGAGCCTCGGCGTCGATCGGCAGCGCAAGGGCAGTCTCTACGCCCGAGCCGGCTTGACGGACTACTGGGTGCTCAACCTGGTGGACCGCGTCCTCGAGGTGTACCGGGCGCCCGCCCCCGATTCCGCAGCGCCGTTCGGGTGGCGTTACGCTCGCCGCGAGGTGTTCGACGCCTCCGCACGCGTCACCCCGCTGGCGGCGCCGGGATCGAGCATCCCGGTCTCGCATCTTCTGCCCTGACCCCGACGCTGGGACCGGACCTCTCTTTATAAGCGCGCCCGCGAGCACGGGTCTGGTATCAAGGAAGGAGATGTCCACCGTGCTCGCCAGGACCCCGACCGCCGGGCCGAAGGCCGCCGCATCCGCCGCCGAGATGGGCGCCCGCCAGCGGGAGATCTCGGTTTCCGAGTTCTTCACCAAGAACCGCCACCTGCTCGGCTTCGACAATCCGCGGAAGGCGCTCCTCACCTGCGTCAAGGAAGCCGTCGACAACGCGCTCGACGCGTCCGAGGAAGCGGGCATCCTGCCTGAGGTCGTCGTCAGGCTGGAGGTCGCGTCGAGCAACGGAGCGGCGCCGCCGCCTGCCAGCCAGGCGACCCGCTTCCGCGTCACGGTCACCGACAACGGGCCCGGCATCGTGCGCCAGCAGATTCCGCCGATCTTCGCCAAGCTCCTCTACGGCTCGAAGTTCCACCGGCTGCGCATGAGCCGCGGCCAGCAGGGGATCGGAATCTCAGCGGCCGGCATGTACGCCCAGCTGACGACCGGCAAGCCGGTGCAGATCACCTCGCGCACCGGCGCGCGGGCGGCGGCTCACTACTTCGAAGTCCAGATCGACACCAAGAAGAACGAGCCAAGGATCTTCGAGAGCAAGAAGATCGACTGGGAGCACCAGCGCGGCACCCAGGTGACGCTCGAGATCGAGGGGCGCTATCAGAAAGGCCGCGCCTCGGTGGACGAGTATCTCGAGCAGGCGGCCATCGCCAATCCGCACGTGACGCTCGTCTACCACACGCCGGAGGGGGAGACCCGGGAGTACCCGCGGACGATCCACGAGCTGCCGCCCCAGCCCCGCGAGATCAAGCCGCATCCCTACGGCATCGAGTTCGGCATTCTCCTGCGAATGCTCCACGACACCCGGAGCCACTCGCTCGCGGGGTTTCTCGCCGGCGATTTCAGCCGGGTCTCATCATCCGTCGCCCAGGAGATCTGCCGGACGGCCAAGCTTTCGCCGGACGCGCGGCCGCGAAACGTTCACGGCGACGACGCCGAGGCGCTCTACAAGGCCATCCAGGCGACCAGGATCATGGCGCCGCCGTCGAACTGCATCTCGCCCATCGGCGAGAAGGCGATCCTCCACGGCCTGTACAAGCAGATCAAGGGCGAGTTCTACACGGCGGTGACCCGGCCGCCGTCGGTGTACCGCGGCAATCCGTTCATCATCGAGGCGGGGCTGGCCTACGGCAAGGGACCGGACCAGGCGGCGGCGACCCCGGACGCGCCCGCGGCGCCGCTCGCCGAAGGCGAGCAACGGGAGGACGACGACGCGCTGGCCCGCGTCATTCGCTACGCCAACCGTGTCCCGCTGCTCTACCAGCAGTCGGCCTGCGCGACCTTCAAGGCCGCGCTCGAGACCGCCTGGCGGAACTATGGCATCGCGCAGTCCAGGGGCGCGCTCCCGGCCGGTCCCATGGTGGTGTTCGTCCACATGGCCTCGGTCTGGGTGCCGTTCACCAGCGAGTCCAAGGAAGCGATCGCCGACTACGACGAGATTCGCAAGGAGATCAAGCTCGCGCTGCAGGAATGCGGGCGCCGGCTCGGCGTGTTCTTGCGGCGGCGCGAGCGGGCCAAGAGCGAGTTCCGCCGGCGCAACATCTTCGCGCTGTACATCGAGGAGGTCGTCGAGGCCTGCGCTCGGCTCAAGGGCGGCAAGCTGTCCAAGGAGAAGCTCAAGACCCAGCTGCAGAAGATCGCCATGAAGCGCACCGGCGGGACCAGGACCGACGAGATCCTGGGCCACGACGGCGGCCCGGAAGGCCTCCCCCACTCGATTATCGTCACCCCCGACGGGCCCGAAGGGGAGGCGCCGGCGTGAAGAAACCGGGAGCGGTCGAGAAGAAGCTCGTCGGCGTGGCGGACACGGTGATCGCGGCCGCCGAGCGACGCCGGGACCCCGCGCTGTCGATCCCCGTGCGCAGTCTCGCCAACGTCAACTTCAACGAGAAGCGCGGCATCATCGAATTGGGCCGGCGCAAGCAGGCGCGCACGTTCTTCAACGTGGGGATGGCGAAGAAGTTCATGCAGACGGTGCTGGTGGCCGACGCCCTGGCCGAGCTGCAGCGGGCCGACCTCACGACCTCGCTGCGGGAGATCTACTACCGCACCAAGCACACCATGAAGGGTTCGCACGAGAACACGTTCGATAACCAGAACGAGTCCGACCCGCTCATCGAGGACCTCGAAGTCGCGCTGGCGGCGCTGCGCGAAGAGCTCCACGTGCGCGCCGAGAACGCCGGCAGCATCGTGGGGCCGGTCGTGCTCGGCGACGACGGCGACCGGGTGGACTGCGCGCGCCTGGGCAAGGGCGGCTACTCGGTGCCGTCCATCGTCGAGCCCGAGTACATCGAGATCCGGCGCTGCACGGCGGACTTCGTCCTGCTCGTCGAGAAGGGCACCCAGTGGAACCGCCTCTCGGAGGACAAGTTCTGGCGCCGATACAACTGTGTCCTCCTGACCGGCAACGGCCAGCCACCGCGCGGCGTCCGGCGCCTGGCGCGTCGCCTGCACGAGGAATACAAGATTCCCGTGTACGTCCTCGTCGACAACGACCCGTGGGGCTACTACATCTACTCGGTCGTCAAGCAGGGCTCGATCAACCTCGCGTTCGAGAGCGAGCGGATGGCCATTCCCAAGGCCAAGTTCATCGGCCTCTCCAGCGCCGATCCCGACGCCTACGGCCTCCCGCGCAACGTCGGCATCAAGCTCAACGACAAGGACGTCGGCCGGGCCAAGGAGCTGCTCAAGTACCGCTGGTTCCAGAAGAAGGACTGGCAGGAAGAGATCAAGCGGATGCTCGCGACCGGTCTCAAGTACGAGCTCGACGCGCTGGCCAACAAGGACTTCCGCTACCTGACCAAGACCTA
>JBBTPF010000251.1:0-5341 GCA_038066295.1 Candidatus Methylomirabilota bacterium
ACGGCCGGACCCGGTTCGCACGCCGCGAGAAGGGCGTCCTCACCTTCGACTTCCTGCTCGAATCATGACCCGCGCGACCAGCGTCGTGGGATGGCTGGCGGCCGCGGGGCTGCTCGCCGGCCTCGTCATGGGGTTTGGCGTGGCGCCGCGCGAGACGACGCAGGGCAACGTGCAGCGCATCATGTACCTCCACGTGCCGAGCGTCTGGGTCGCCTACCTCGCCTTCGCCGTCGTGTTCGTCGCGTCCATCGTCTACCTGGCCAGGCGCGCGGCGGCGGCGGACCGCCTCGCGCACGCCTCCGCCGAGGTCGGCGTCCTCTTCACGGGCGTCACGATCGCCACGGGCTCGATCTGGGGCAAGCCGACGTGGGGCACGTGGTGGACGTGGGACGCGCGGCTCACGAGCGTGGCGGTCCTCTTCATCATGTACGTCGGCTATCTCCTGCTCCGCGGGATGATCGACGAGCCGGAGCGCGGCGCGCGGTACGCGGCGGTGCTCGGCATCGTCGCCGCGCTCAACATCCCGCTCGTGCACTTCTCCGTCGTCTGGTGGCGGACCCTCCACCAGCCGCCGTCCCTGATGAAGCCGGGAGGGAGCGCGATGCCGGGGATCATCGTGGCGGCGCTCCTCGTGAACTTCGTGGCGTTCTCGCTGCTCTACGTCTACTTCGTCGCCAAGCGGGCGCGCCTCCTGCGCCTCGAGGAGGAGGCGGCCGCCTGATGCCGGACAACTGGGGCTTCGTGCTCGCCGCCTACGCGCTCGCCGGGGTGGCGCTGTTCGGCTACTGGCGGCGCCTCGCGCGGAAGGAAAAGGAGCTCAACCGGAAATGAACCGCAAGACGAAGTTCATCGCCGGGGGCGTGGTGATCGGGGCGGCGCTCGCCTACATGATCTACGCCGGGGTGACGCAATCCGCGGTCTACTTCGTCACGCCCGCGGAGCTGCAGGCCGCGCCCGTCGCCGGCAAGGCGTACCGGCTCGGCGGCGTGGTGGCGCGTGGCTCGCTCACGTGGGAGCCGCGCTCGCTCGACCTCTCCTTCGCGCTCTCCGACGGCAAGGCGACGGTGCCCGTCCGCCACAAGGGCACGCCCCCGGACCTCTTCGGCGAGGGCCGCGGCGCCGTCGTCGAGGGCAGCTGGAGCCCGGAGGGGTACTTCAAGGCAAGCCTCATCCTCGCGAAGCACTCCGAGGAGTACAAGGCGCCCCACGACGGCGGTGAAGCCGGGTACAAGGAGCTGATCAGGACGCTCAAGGGAGACAGCCGGTGAGCGGGAGCCGCCGGTGATCCCGGAGCTGGGCGGGGGCGCGGCGTTCGCCGCGCTCGCGCTCGCGGTCTGGGGCGCGATCGCGGCGGCGGCCGGCGCGCGCACGGGCCGCGCGGCGCTCGTCGAGTCGGCGCAGCACGCGGCGCTCGCCGTGTTCGTGCTCGTCACCGCCTGCTTCGCCCTCCTCACGTACGCGTTCCTTGCCTTCGACTTCTCCGTCCGCTACGTCGCGACCAACACGAACCTCGGCACGCCCTTCTACTACCGCATCACCGGCGTCTGGGGCGCGCTCGAGGGCTCGATCATCCTGTGGACGTGGATGCTCGCGCTCTACACGCTCATCGTGATCCTGCGGCACCGCGAGAGCGCGCGCGAGCTCTACCCGTGGGTCCTCACGGTCATGCTCTCGGTGATCGGGTTCTTCCTCCTCGTGATGACGGTGGCCGCGCCGCCCTTCGAGCGGCTCACGCCCGTGCCTGCGAACGGCCGCGGCCTGAACCCGCTGCTCCAGGACACGGGGATGATCACCCATCCCGTCGCCCTCTACCTCGGCTTCACCGGCCTGACCGTGCCCTTCGCGTTCGCGCTGGCGGCCCTGATCGCCGGCCGGGTCGGCGACGCCTGGATCACGCTGACGCGGCGGTGGACCATCATCGCGTGGTACTTCCTCTCGCTCGGACTCCTGATCGGCGGCTGGTGGAGCTACCACGTCCTCGGCTGGGGCGGCTACTGGGCGTGGGACCCGGTGGAGAACGCCGCGTTCATGCCGTGGCTCACCGCCACCGCGTTCCTCCACTCGGTGATGATCCAGGAGCGGCGGCGCATGCTGAAGCTCTGGAACATCGCGCTGGTGGTCCTGACGTTCGGGCTCACCCTGTTCGGGACGTTCCTCACGCGCTCCGGGGTCATCGCCTCGGTCCACGCCTTCACGCAGGGGGCGATCGGCATCCTCTTCCTGAGCTTCCTCGCGGTGGTGATGCTCACGGCGCTCGGGCTCCTCGCCTGGCGCTGGGACGCGCTCCACGCTCAGGGCCAGCTCGATTCCATCGTGTCGCGCGAGTCCGCGTTCCTCCTGAACAACGTGCTCCTCGTCGCGGCGACCTTCACGGTCTTCTTCGGCACCGTCTTCCCGCTCCTCTCCGAGGCCGTGCGCGGGGTGAAGGTCTCCGTGGGCGCGCCGTTCTTCAACCAGGTCAACGTGCCCCTCTTCCTCTCCCTCGTGTTCCTGATGGGCGTGGGCCCGCTCATCGCGTGGCGGCGCGCCTCGCCCAACAACCTCCGGCGCAACTTCTTCCTGCCCGTCGCTGCCGGCCTCCTGGCGGCCGCGGCGTTCTTCACGCTGGGCGTCCGGTCGGCCCTCGCGGTCCTGACGCTCGCGCTCACGGTGTTCGTCGCCGCGACGATCGCCGTGGACGTCGCGCGCGCGACGCGCGCCCGTCTGCGGATGGGCGAGCGGGTCCTGCCCGCGATGGGCGGGCTCCTCCTGCGCCACAACCGGCGCTACGGCGGCTTCGTCGTGCATCTCGGCATCCTGGTCATCACGCTCGGCGTGACGGGCTCGCACGCGTGGTCGGTGCAGACGGAGACGACGCTCCAGCGCGGCGAGGCGGCCGAGCTCGCGGGCTACCGCGTGCGCTTCGACGGCCTCACGGCGACCGAGGAGTCGAACCACTTCAAGGTCGCGGGCGCCTTCACCGTCTCGAACGGCCGCGCGCTCGACGTGCTCCGCCCCGCGAAGAAGTTCTACCCCCAGCAGGAGTCGCCGATCGCGTACGTGGACTACCGCCTCGGGCTCAAGGAGGACGTGTACCTCGTCCTCGGCGACTTCACCCGCGACGGGTCGCAGGCGACGGTGAAGGTCCAGGTGAACCGGCTCGTCAGCTGGATCTGGATCGGCGGGCTGGTCCTCACGCTGGGGACGCTGCTCGCCATCCTGCCCGAGCGGAAGAAGCCCGCGTGAGCCGCCGGGTCTGGCGCTGGCTCATTCCGCTCTCGGCGATTCCCGTCCTGGCGCTGCTCGCCTATGGCTTCCGGGTGAACCCCCGCGAGATCCCGTCGCCGCTGCTCGGCCGGCCGGCGACCGCCTTCGCCCTCACGACATTCGAGGGCGCGCCCCTGGCGCTCGAGGCCCAGCGGGGGAAGATCGTGGTGGTGAACTTCTGGGCGTCGTGGTGCTACCCCGCGTGCTACGAGGAGGCGCCGGTGCTCGAGCGGAACTGGCGCGCGTACCGGGACCGGGGCGTGGTCGTGATCGGCGTGAACATCCAGGACAAGGTCGAGGCCGCACAGAAGTTCATCCGGGACTTCAACCTCACGTTCCCGAACGTGCGGGACACGACGGGCAAGGTCTCGGTGGAGTACGGCGTGTACGGCGTGCCCGAGACGTTTTTCATCGACCGGCGGGGCCGGATCCGGGGGAAGCACGTCGGCGCCGTCACCGACGCGGTCTTCCGCACGCAGGTGGACCGCCTGCTCGGGGAGACCGCGGGATGACGCTGCGAACCTCGGCCGCGGTCCTCTTGCTGCTCGCCGTCCTCGGCGCCATGCCGGCGTCGCTCGCCGCCCAGCAGCCGGCGCGGCCCGTGAGCGAGCAGGTCGTGTACGACGTCGCGGCCCAGCTCCGGTGCGTGGTCTGCCAGAATCTCTCCGTCGCCGACTCGCCCTCGGAGATGGCGAACCAGATGCGCGCGATCGTGCGCGAGCGCCTGCAGGCCGGCGAGAGCCCCGCCGAGGTCATCCAGTATTTCGTGGACCGCTACGGCGAGTGGATCCTGCTCTCGCCCCGGCGGAGCGGGTTCAACTGGCTCGTCTGGCTCGGGCCCGTTGTCGCCGTCGCAGTCGGCCTCGCGATCGTCGCCGTCCTGCTCTGGCGATGGACGCGGCAGGCCCGGCGGGAAGCGGCCTCACCGGCGGCGGCGGGCGTGGACGCAGCGATGACCGAGCGGATCCGGCGCGAGATGGAGGCGGAGCCATGACCGGCGGCGTCCTCCTCGCCGCCCTCGCGATCGGCGTGCCGGCACTCGCCTTCGCCCTCTGGCCCGTGTGGAGCCGGCGTCGCGGCGGACGCGCCCTGCTCGCGCTCCCCGTGGACCCCCGCCAGCAGCTCGCGGAGGAGAAGCGCGCCGCGCTGCGGGCGCTCCGCGAGCTCGAGTTCGAGCACGAGGCGGGGCACATCGGAGACGACGACTACGCGGATCTCCGGACCCGCTACGAGCGCGAGACCGCCGCGGTCCTCACGGAGCTCGACCGCCTCGGCCCGGCGAAGCCCGCGGACCCTGAGGAGCCCGAGGAGCGGAAGCCGCGCGAGGAGACGGCGCCGCGGCGCTCGGCGTGGCGTCACCCCGTGGCGCTCGGCACCGTTGCGGTGGTGCTCGTCGTCTTCGGCATCGTGCTGGGCGCCGGCATCGCCCGCCACACGGCGCCCGACCAGATGGCAGGCATGCCGCCGCCCGCCTCGCGCCCGCTCGCCTCGCCTTCCCCGGAGCCGGGCGGCGGGCCCGGGGCGGGAAGCGGGCCGGCGCGACCGGTGACGCCCGACGTGCTCCAGGGCATGCTCCAGGCCGCGCGCGCGAGCCTCTTCGAGGGGCGCTACGGCGACGCGATCTCCGCCTACCAGGCGATCCTGAAGCGCGATCCCAAGAACGTGGACGCCATGACCCATCTCGGGCTGATCGTGGCGATCGGCGGCCACGCCGACAGCGCGCTCGAGACCTTCGAGAAAGCGCTCGCGATCGACCCGAATTTCCCGCCCGCCCTGCTCTACCGCGGGCAGGTGCTCTACGAGGCGAAGAAGGATCCGGCGGGGGCGATCCGATCCTGGGAAAAGTTCCTCGCCGTCGCCCCCGCGGGCGAAGACCGCGCGCGCGTCGAAAAACTCATCGCCGAGGCCCGCGCGCGCCCCAGACCCCGCGCGGGCCGGGTCAGCCGCCCCCCCAGCAGCACGGCCACGAGCGCCCCCGAGAGCAGCCGGCGCCGCCTGTTGGCCGGCGGCAGCGGGCTGGCGAGGCCCCTGGCCGCCAGCGCGACGAGGAAAGCGGCGCAGGCGAAGAGCAGCGGCTTGGCGAGCGTCAAAAGCC
>JBBTPF010000252.1:0-7896 GCA_038066295.1 Candidatus Methylomirabilota bacterium
ATGATGACGAAGAACACACCCCCGCCGACGAGAACGCCGACGGCGGCGTCGAGCCAGGGCGGGGCGCCGGTGCCCACGCTGCTGAGCACACCGACCAGAATCCCGGGCAGCGTGATCGCGTCGGGAATGATCTGGAGCCGGAGGTCGATGGCGGTGATGGCGATGAGCGCCGACAGGAGGAGGGTGGCCGCGAGGAAGCGCCGCGTCGGGCCGAAGGCGGCGTATGCGGCGAGGAACGCCGCGCCCGTCGCCAGCTCGATGACCGGGTAACGCCAGGAGATCGCCGCCCCGCACGCGCGACAGCGGCCCCGCAGGGTCAGGAACGAGAGCACGGGGATGTTGTCGTACCAGGCGATCGCGGCGCCGCAGCCCGGGCATGCCGAGCCCGGGCTCCAGAGGCTCCGCCGCTCGGGCAGGCGCGCGATCACGACGTTCAGGAAGCTGCCGATCGCAAGGCCGAACAGCGCGACCGCGACGAGCACCGCGATGGGCGCCGCCTCGGCGAGCGGACGGACCACTAGCTCACCAGGTCGTCAAGAGCGCCGGACCGATGCTCGCCGCCAGGCGGGGCTCCAGCATGCCGAGGATTCCGAACGCCGTGCGCGCGGCGTCGCGCCGCCCCAGATCGAGATTGACCTTCACCAGCCCGGCCCACGGCTGGGGCATCTCGGGCTTCAGCCGGACCGCGCGCCGGAAGTGCTCGATCGCCTCCGCCGGGCGTCCGAGCTCGGAGATGGCGAACCCGAGGTTCGTGTTGGCGTGGACGTGCGAGGGCTTGACCCGCACCGCGCGCTCGAGGTACACGAGCGCGTCCCCGGTCCGATGCAGATTCAGGAGCGCCGCGCCGATGTTGGAGAGCCCGTCGGGATCGTTCGGATACCGCTTGAGATAGGTCTTGTAGGCCTCGACGGCCCGCGGGAAGTCGCCGGTGGCGACGAAGATGTAGCCCAGGTGATGGTGCGCCTTCGCCTGATCGGGCCGGAGCTTCAGCGTGAGCTCGAAGTGCTGGCGGGCGAGCGCGGTGTAGCCCTTGTTGCCGAGATAGACGCCCAGGTTGCCGTGGCAGATGGAGCAGTCGGGCTCGGCCTCGAGCGCGAAGCGCCACAGGGTGTCGGTGTCGCGCCACACCTGGACCTGGTAGAAGGTCAGGACCGAGAGCCCGGCGAGCCACGCGACCGCCACGAGCGCTGCCGCCCGGGCGACGGACTTCCGGATGGTGCCCGCCGCCGCCCCTCGCGCGACCGTCCCGACGATGCCGCCGAAGAGGAGCGCCAGCCCGAGGCCCGGGAGGTAGCTGTAGCGGTCGTGCGTGAGCTGGTGTCCCGAGTGGATGATGCCGATCACCGGACCGAGGCCGATCGCGTAGTACCCCCACACCGTCAGCCCGGCCGGCCAGCGCCGCCGCACCACCACGAGCGCCGCGGTCACCGCGATCACGGCGATCGCGGGCAGGAGGAAGCGCCAGTGGAGCGGATTCACCTTCGGCGGGAGCTCGTAGAGCGGGGAGAGGCCCTGCGGCACGAGCGTCTTTCCGACGTAGAACCAGAGACTGTGGAACACCATGCCGAGTCGGGCGTTCAGCGGATACCGCTCGAGCGGCGTGATGAACATGTTGGCGTTCTGCGCGTAGTAGGTGACCGCCGCGCCGGCGATGCCGAGGATCACGAACGGGATCTTCTCGACCCACACCGCGCGCACCCACTCGCGCGGGCGCGCGCCGAGGCGCCGGAGCGGGTAGACGTCGAGCAGGATCAGCACCGCGGGCAGCACCATGACGCTCGCCTTCGAGGCGAGCGCGAGGACGTAGCAGCCGACCGCGCCCGCGAGGAGCCAGCGCCGCCGCGTCCCGGTGGCGTCCGCCATCCTGAGATACGTCAGGATCGTGAGGAGGAAGAACAGCCCCGAGAGCACGTCGCGGCGCTCGGTCGCCCAGGCGACCGACTCGGCCCGCAGCGGGTGGAGCGCGAAAAAGAGCGTCGCGGCGATCGCGCCGAGACGGAGCGTGGCGCCGGCGAGCGCGGTCGATTTCACGAGCAGGTGCAGCGCGACGACGTAGAGGACCGCGGCGCTCGCGGCGTACAGGATCAGGCTCGACAGGTGATACCCGGTCGGGTTCATCCCCCAGAGGACGTAGTCGAGGCCGAACGTGAGCCACGTGAGCGGGATGTAGTGGCCCATGAGGACGGTCGTGAAGAAGTACCGGAACTGCGCCGTCCCGAGGCCCCGGTAGTCCAGATTCTCCGTGAGGTTGACCTGGTCGTCCCACTCGACGAACCCGTTCAGGAGCGCGGGCGAGAAGACGACGAGGGTGACGAACGTGAGCGCCAGGGGGATCGCGCTCGCGCGCACCGTCCGCGCGCCCAGCCGGCTCAGCGTGGGCGCCAGGGACCGCCGCGTCGAGCACGGCTGCCGAGCGACGGTGACGACGCCCTCCGTTCCCGAGGTCACCCTGGAATTACCTCATGCGGTGCGAGCGAGATACGCGCGGCGCCCGCGCGGGCCGGAGGGACGCGCCCCCCCGGCGCCGGGCGCCGCGCGTCCGGCGGTGGCCTTACGGCGCGCTCGCCGTGGCGTTGTCACCCGTGGCGGAGATGATGAACGTCCCCGCCGCTGTGCTGGCGGCGAACGCGTAGGTCGCGTTGGCCGGGGTCCAGCCGGCTGGCGTGTTCGGCAGCGCCGCCATGAACGGCCCGGCGGTCTGCCCCTGGCCGTTGGACGCCGTGTTGGTCAGGTCCGCCAGCGTCGTGGGCACGACGCCCATGTGCGCCGAGTAGATCGACACCGCGGAGGCCAGCGCGCGGGTGTCGGCCTGGGCCTTGGCGATCCGCGCCCGCGCCTGGACGTTGGCGTAGAGCGGGATGGCGATGGCCGCCAGGATGCCGATGATCGCCACGACGATCATCAGCTCGATGAGCGTGAAGCCTCGCTGGCTCTCTCTCTGGAGCCGTCTCTTGGTCCACCACTTGCGCATGAGTTTCTCCCTCCCTGGCTCGTTCGCTGCGCCCTCGTCAACGAGGTCCTTCTACGGTCTCAGCCAGCACCTACCGCATCTTCCATGCCACATTCCCCGCGCTTCAAGCTCTTGATTCTTCGAGTCATTGACCCCCGGACGCTTTCTGGAAGTGACTGCCCGCGGCATCACAGGCGACGAAAAACGTCAGCGATCACGGCACCGCAACCGTCGTGCTGTCGCCCGAGGCGGAGATCCGGTACGTCGAGTCGGCCGTGTTCGCGCTGTAGGCGTAGGCCAAACTCCAGCCGGCGGGCGGCGCCGGGATCTGTGCGAGAAACGGGCCGGCGGTCTGGCCCAGGGTGTTCGATACGATGCTCGTGAGCTGAGCCAGCGCGGTCGGGACGTCGGACATGTGGGCCAGGTAGATGGAGATGGCGCCCGCGATCGCGCGCACGTCGGCCTGAGCCTTCGCCACGCGCGCCCTCGCCTGAACGTTGGCGTAGAGCGGGATCGCGATGGCCGCCAGGATGCCGATGATCGCCACGACGATCATCAGCTCGATGAGCGTGAAGCCTCGCTGGCCTCTTCCTCTCGCGCGGCGTCTGTGCCACCAGTGAGCCATGCCATCCTCCCGTGTCCGCGGTCCCGGCTGCCAGTTGCACGGTTGGTGCCGAGGCCAAAGCGCGCCCCCCAACCCGTGGAATTGCATGCACTGAGGGCCGCAACCCGGATGGATGCGCCCCCGGGGAACTGACGAGCTTTGGTCGTCGATCTGACGCAGAATGTCAGCCGCTCGAGGTTGACCGCGAAGCGTACTTCTGAAGCTTGTACCTGAGCTGCCGGAAGCTCACGCGGAGCAGCTCCGCGGCTCGCGTCTGGACGCCGCCGGTCCGCGCGAGGGCCATCTGGATGTAGCGTCGCTCGATCTGGTCGAGCGTCGCCTCAAGATCGAGCCCGTCTTCCGGAATTTCGACGGGGGTGGCGTCCGCGTCGCGAGGACGCCGGAGATCGGGGGGCAACGCGTCCGCGTCGAGCATGTCGACGCTGCCGAGGACGAGCGCCCGCTCGATCACGTTCTCGAGCTCCCGGATGTTGCCGGGCCAGTGATAGCTCTCGAGGATCGTGAGCACCTCGGGGGTCACGCCGCGGACGGGCCTACCGAGCTCCGCCGACACCTTCTTGACGAAGTGCGCGACGAGGAGCGGGATATCCTCCCGCCGCTCGCGGAGCGGAGGGAGATGGATGGGGATCACGTTGAGGCGGTAGAACAGATCCTCGCGCAGCATCCCGCCCACCACGGCCTTCGCGACGTCGCGGTTCGAGGCCGCGATCAGCCGGACGTCGACCTTCACGTCCCGCGTGTCGCCGACGCGGCGGACCTCCCGCTCCTGGATCGCGCGCAGGAGCTTGACCTGCACCGACGGCGGGACCTCGGTGATCTCGTCGAGGAACAACGTGCCGCCGTTCGCGGCCGAGAAGAGCCCCGTCGTGCTGGCGACGGCGCCGGTGAAGGCGCCCTTCACGTGGCCGAAGAGCTCGGACTCCATGAGCGTCTCGGGGATCGCGCCGCAGTTCAGCGACACGAACGGCCCGCTCCGCCGGGGGCTCGCCTCGTGGATGGCGCGGGCGACGAGCTCCTTGCCGGTGCCGCTCTCGCCCGTGACCAGTACCGTAGAGGGGCTGTCGGCCGCCTTCCGGATCGTCTCGAAGATGTCGAGCATCTGCCGGCTCCGGCCGAGGAAGGTCTCGAAGCCCCGCTCGCGCCGGAGCTGGCGCTTGAGCGCCCGGTTCTCGTCCTGGAGCCGCTTGCGCTCGAGCGCGTTCGCGACCGTCAGCTTGATCTCGTCCATCTTGAACGGCTTCGTGATGTAGTCGTAGGCGCCGAGCTTCATCGCCTCGACCGCGGTCTCCGTGGACGCGAACGCGGTGATCATGAGCACGACCGTCTGCGGCGAGTGCTCCGTCGCGGCGCGCAGGACCGCGAGGCCGTCCACCTCCCGCATGCGGAGGTCGGTGATGACGAGATCGAACGACTCGCGCTTGAGCGAGTCGATCGCCTGTGCGCCGCCCTCGGCGAGGGCGACGTCGTGGCCCGCCTGCTTCAGCATGATCGCGAGCAGATCGCGCATGCTGCGCTCGTCGTCGACGACCAGGACGCGGGTGTCAGGCATGACGGGCGGGCAGCACGACGGTGAACGTCGTGCCGAAGCCGGGCGTGCTGCGCACGTCGATCTCGCCGCCGTGCTCCTGCACGATCCGGTGGACGAGCGCGAGCCCGAGCCCGGTGCCCTCGGGCTTGGTGGAGAAGAAGGGCTCGAACAGATGGGAGAGATCCTCGGGCGCGATGCCGCTGCCGGTGTCGCTCACCCAGATCTCGAGCGTCTGTCCCGGCGCGGCGGCCGCGCCGACGCGCAGCTCACCGCCGTCGGGCATCGCCTCGACCGCGTTCAGGCAGAGGTTCCAGAGGATCTGCTTGAACCGCTGCGGGTCCACTCGCCAGGACGCCGGCGCACTGAACTCCCGGACGATCTTGAGACTGCCCTCCCGAGCGCGGTGCTCGAGCAGCACGAGGACCTCTTCGAGCGTGTCGGCGAGGCTGACCGTCTCGAGCGTCAGGGGCGCCGGCCGCGCGTATTCGAGGAAGTTCTTGATGATCTGGTTGAGCCGCTCCGACTCGCGCATGACGATCTGCGACAGGCGGTCGCGCGCCTCCTCCGGGGTCGCCGGGCCCGCGAGCACCTCGATCGCGCCGGTGAGCGCAGCCAGCGGGTTGCGGATCTCGTGCGCGATGTTCGCCGCCATCCGGCCCAGGGTCGCCAGGCGGTCGGCCTGGCGCATCCGGGCCTCCATCTGGAGGATCGCGGACAGGTCCTCGCACGCGCCGATCAACCCGAGGCGGACGCCGTCGCCGGACCGGAGCGCGGAGAAGGTCAGCCGCACCGGGGTCGCGGTGCCGTCCCGCCGGCGGAGCGTGGTCTCGTGAAGCGTGGACGTCCGCGGGTTGCCCTCGGTCGCGGCGTCGATCGCGTCGAGCGGCACCGCGTCGCCGAAGAGATCCCTCCACGGACGGCCGATCGCCTCGTCCGCGGCGCGGCCGGTGATCTCCTCGGCCGCCCGGTTGAACGCCGTGACCCGGTGGTCGCGGTCGAGCGCGATCAGCCCCGTGCCGACCGACTGGAAGACGAGGTCCTTGAACGCCTGCAGGTCGCGGAGGTCCCTCCGCTGCGTCTCGAACGCCAGGCGTGTCGTGCGGAACTGCTCCGCGAGCCCGCCGGCCACGATGGCCACGATGAGGAAGGTGCCCGAGTTGAGGAACATCGTCGCGAGCTCGAGCGCCGTGGTCTCGCCGGGCGCGTCGAAGAACACGCTCGTGGGCAAGACGGTGCGGCCCAGCACGATCCCCGTGTAGAGCACGCTCGCGGCCGCGGCCATCACGAGCCCGCCCGTGCGGGACAGGAGCACGCACGCGCCGGTGACGGAGAGCACGTAGAGGAACGTGAAGATGGAGCGCGCCCCGCCGGTGCCCGCAACGACGGCGGTGATGAGGACGACATCGAGCAGGCAGAGCAGCCACGCGATGTGCCGGGGCTGCCCGACGGAGCCCATGAGGAGCAGCGCACCCGAGGACATGACCGCGACGAGCAGCGCGAGCGCGAGGATCGCCGGTTGCTTGCCCGGCATGAGGTCGGCCGGCATGAAGGGCCCGAGGATCAGCAGCAGCGCGGCGAGCCCGAGCCTCGCCCAGGAAAACCCGCGCAGGAGCCCGTCGATATTGAGAGCCTTCACTATTTCATCAACGTGACCAGCTTGAAGATCGGCAGATACATCGCCACCACGAGTCCGCCCACGACCACGCCGAGGAACACGATCATGATCGGCTCGAGCAGTGAGGTGAGCGCGGTGACGGCGGTGTCCACCTCGTCGTCGTAGAAGTCGGCGATCTTCTGGAGCATCTGATCGAGCGCGCCGGTGTTCTCACCGACGCTGATCATGTGCACCACCATCGGCGGGAACACCGCGCTGCCCTTGAGCGGCTCCGACAGCGTCCGGCCCGAGGTGACGGCGGTGCGCGCCTGCATCACGGTCCTCTCGACGACGCGGTTGCCGGCGGAGCGGGCGGTGATGAGGAGCCCGTCGAGAATCGGCACGCCGGAGGAGATGAGTGTGCCCAGCGTCCGCGTGAACCGTGCGACGGCGACCTTGCGGATCAGCATGCCGATGACCGGGACCTTCAGGAGGAACGCGTCGATCACCTTGCTGCCCTGGTCGGTCGCGTAGTAACGCTTGATGGCATAGATGGTGCCGGCGCCCGCGAGGACCATCAGGATGATGTACTTCTGCACGAGGTCGGACAGCACCATGACGATCTTGGTCGGCAGCGGGAGGTCCGCGCCGAGCCCCTGGAACATCTTGGCGAAGGTCGGGATGACGAAGATCATCATGAACACGATCACGAGGAGCGCCACGCCGATGATCGTGACGGGGTAGACCATCGCGCCCTTGACCTTGGCCTTCAGCTTGGCCGCCTTCTCGATGTACCCCGACAGGCGTTGGAGCACCACATCGAGCACGCCTCCCGACTCGCCGACCTGCAGCATGTTCGTGAACAGGTCGTCGAACACCTTGGGGTACTTCCGGAAGGACTCCGCGAGCGTGGCGCCGCCCTCGACCTCGCGCTGGATCCGGCCCGTCACGTCGCGCAGGGTCTTCGAGTCGCTCTGCTCGGACAGGATCGTCAGGCACTGGGCGATCGGCAGGCCGGCGTCGACCATCGTCGAGAACTGCCGCGTATAGATCGCGAGGTCCTTGTCCTTGACCCGGCCGCCGACGCGCTTGACCGCGGGGGCCTTGGCCTGGCGCTCCTGGACCGAGGTGGCGACGACGCCTTTCGCCCGGAGCTGGGCGACAGCGGCCGGCCGGTCGTCGGCTTCGATCTCGCCGGC
>JBBTPF010000252.1:7906-12417 GCA_038066295.1 Candidatus Methylomirabilota bacterium
GAAGCGCCGGCCGCGGCCGGCGCGCCGCCGCCGCTCTCGTGCCCGAGGAGCTGGATCAGCTCGTCGACCAGCGTCGAGCGGTTCAGCGCATCCTCACGTGTGATCTGCTTCCGCCTCACGAGATCGGCGAGGGACTGGTTCATCGTCTGCATGCCGAACTTCTGGCCGGTGGCGATGGCCGAGTACACCTGGTGGATCTTCTCCTCGCGGATCAAGTTCCGGATGGCAGGCGTGGCGACCATGATCTCCATCGCCATCGCGCGCCCGCCGCCGATCTTCGGGATCAGGGTCTGCGAGAGCACGCCCTCGAGCACGAGGGCGAGCTGCGCCCGGACCTGCGCCTGCTGGGTGGTGGGGAACACGTCGATGATGCGGTTCATGGTCTGGGCGCAGGAGTTCGTGTGCAGGGTGCCGAAGGTCAGGTGGCCCGTCTCGGCGATCGTCAGCGCGGCCGCGATGGTCTCGAGGTCCCGCATCTCGCCGACGAGCACGACGTCCGGGTCCTGGCGGAGGATGGACTTGAGGGCCCTGGTGAACGACTGCGTGTCCGCGAAGACCTCGCGCTGGTTCACCAGGCACGACTTGTGCGGGTGCACGAACTCGATCGGGTCCTCGATCGTCATGATGTGCTCGTGCCGCTCGGCGTTGATCTTGTCGATCATCGCGGCGAGCGTCGTGGACTTGCCCGAGCCGGTCGGCCCCGTCACGAGGATGAGGCCCTTCGGGCGGTCGGCGAGCTGCTGGACGATCGGCGGCAGCCCGAGCTCCTCGAACGTGCGGATCTTGTAGGGGATGATGCGGATCGCCGCGCCCACCGCGCCGCGCTGGCGGTAGACGTTGCAGCGGAAGCGCGCGAGGCCCTGGATGCCGAACGAGAGGTCGAGCTCGTTCTCTTCCTCGAACTTCTGCTTCTGCCCCTCGTTCAGTACGCTGTAGGCCAGCCGCTGGGTATCTTGAGGGTTCAGCACCTCGAACTGCGTGAGCTGGGTCAGCCGCCCGTTGATCCGGAGCTGCGGGTAGGTGCCGCTGGTGATGTGCAGGTCGGACGCCCCGCGGTCCACCATGATCTGCAGGAGATCGGCCATGTTGGCGGCCATCGCGCCTCCTCGTCGGAAATGGACCCTGCGACTAGGACAGGGTGACCCTCAAGACCTCTTCCACGGTGGTCGTGCCGTCCAGCACCTTGATGAGCCCCGACTGGCGCAGGGACTTCATGCCCTGGGACTGGGCGATCTCCCGCAGCTCGGCGGTCGGCGCGCTCCTGAGGATGGCGTCGCGCAGCTCTTCCGTGATCGGCATGACCTCATAGATCGCGACCCGCCCCTTCATGCCGGTGAAGTTGCAGTTCGCGCACCCCTTGCCCCTGGAGAGGCTGATCTTGCCGAGGCCCTGCGAGACGTGGCCGTAGGGGACCAGGCTCTCCTCGTCGGCTTCGTACGGTTCCTTGCACGACTTGCATACCTTCCGGCCGAGGCGCTGGGCGAGGATCAGGAGGAGCGAGGAGGCGACGAGGAAGGGCTGGATGCCCATGTCGAGGAGCCGGGCGATCGTCGAGGGGCAGTCGTTGGTGTGGAGCGTGGAGAAGACGAGGTGGCCGGTCAGCGCGGCCCGGATACTGATCTGCGCCGTCTCGAGGTCGCGCGTCTCGCCGACGAGGATGACGTCGGGGTCCTGGCGCAGGAAGGACCGGAGGGCGGCCGCGAAGGTCCGGCCCACGTGCTCGTTGATCTGCACCTGGTTGACGCCCTTGAGGTTGTACTCGACCGGGTCCTCGGCGGTCATGATGTTGACGTCCGGCGAGTTGATCGTGTAGATCGCCGAGTAGAGCGTGGTCGTCTTCCCGGAGCCGGTCGGCCCCGTGATGAGGACCATGCCGTAGGGCTGGTGGATGGCCTCGTTGAACTTCTCGATGCTCCAGGGATCGAAGCCGAGCTGGGTGAGGTCGAGCTTCAGCGCCTCCTTGTCGAGGATCCGGAGGACCGCCTTCTCGCCGAAGATCGTCGGCAGGGTCGAGACGCGGAAGTCGATCTCGCGGGTGCTGTAGCGCAGCTTGATGCGCCCGTCCTGCGGCAGCCGCCGCTCGGCGATGTCGAGGTTCGACATGATCTTCAGACGCGAGAGGATCGCCGCCTCCAGGCGCTTGGGCGGCGACAGCATCTCGTGGAGCACGCCGTCCATCCGGAACCGGATCCGGAAAACCTTCTCGTACGACTCGAAGTGGATGTCGGAGGCGCCCTTCTGGATCGCGTCGACGAGCACCATGTTGACGAGCTTCACGACCGGCGCCTCGTCGGCCGACTCCTTGAGCTCGAAGACGTCGACCTTGCCGGTCTCCTCCGCGCCCTCGAGGACCTCGACGTTCTGGAGATCGGCGGACATGTCCTGCATGACGCTCGTGATCGCCTCGGTCTTCGACTCGTAGTTGCGATCGATCGCCTTCTTGATCGCCGTCTGCGAGGCGACGAGCGGCAACACCTGGAGGTTCGTCATGAAGGAGATGTCGTCCAGCGCGAACACGTTCGTCGGGTCGGCCATCGCGAGCGCCAGCGAGTTCCCCATCTTCCGGACCGGCAGCACCTCGTACTTCTTCGCGATGGCCGCGGGCACGAGCTTCAGGACCTCGGCGTCGATGTCGAGCTGGGAGAGCGTGATCGAGGGGACGCCGTACTGGCGCGAGAGGAAGCCGATCAGCTGCTCCTCGTTGATGAAGCCGAGCCGGATCAGGATGGAGCCGAGCTTCTCCGGGGAGCCCTTCTGCTCGGCGAGGGCCTTGGTGAGCTGCTCCTGGGTGAGCAGGCCGTCGGCGACGAGGAGGTCCCCGAGTCGCCGGTTGACGGGCTGCCCGAGCTTTACTTGCTGCGCCATCGTAGCCTACTACTGTAACGCACCCAGGCGCTTCAACGTGTCTGTAAAGGCCTTGTAGGCGTCGTCCTGGTAGAGGACGAAGACGACCCGCTTGAGGGTGCTGCCCCCCGCCCGGAGGTGGGCGACGACCGCGGTCAGCATCGCCTCGGCCGAGACGCCGGGGGGGACGTGCCCGACGCCGGTGCCGAGCGCCGGGAGCGCGATCGAGGTGATGCGGTGCTTGGTGGCGAGCGCCAGGACGGCGCGAGTCGTGGCGGCGATCGCCTCGCCGTCCGTCTTGAGGTCGGGCCCCATCACGGCGGCGTGGATGACGTGCGTCGCCGCGAGGTTGCCGCCGGTGGTGAGGACGGCCTCGCCCACGTCCACCGGACCCTGACGCACGGCCTCCTCTTCGATGATCACGCCGCCCTTGCGCTTGATGGCGCCGGCCACGCCCGTGCCCATCACGAGCGTGGAGTTCGCCGCGTTCACGATCGCGTCGACCTCCCAATCGGTGATGTCGCCGCGCTCGATCGAGATGGAGGACGGGCCGAACTTGAGCTTCATGGCCGGGGCCCGCCGCGCTCCTGCGCCTTGGTGGCCTCCCACGAGCGTTCCAATTCATCCTGCGAAACCGCGCCGACCGACGTGCCCCGCGCGCTGAGGTCCGCCTCCATCCCGGTGAAGCGTCGCCGGAACTTCTCGATCGCGCCCTGCAGGGCCTCCTCCGCGTCGATGGCCGAGAGCCGGGCGACGTTCACGAGCGAGAAGAGCGCATCGCCCAGCTCCTCCTGCACGCGCTCGCGCTCGCCCGCCGCGATCGCGTCACCCGCTTCGCGGATCTCCTCCTCGACCTTGGCCCACGCGGCGCGCGCGTCGGGCCAGTCGAAGTTGACGCGGGCGGCCTTGGCCTGGAGCCGCTGAGCGCGCAGGAGCGAGGGCAGGGAGCGCGGGACGCCGTCGATGACGGAGCGCGGCTGCCCGCTCGCGTGTGCCTCGCGTCGCTTGATCGCTTCCCACTGTGCCAGGACTTCCGTGGAGGTGGTGACCGAGGCGTCGCCGAACACATGGGGATGCCGGCTCGTCATCTTGGCGATGAGGCGCCGCAGGAGATCGGCCATCGCGAACTCGCCGACCTCCTCGGCCAGCCGCGCGTGGAAGACGACCTGGAAGAGCAGATCCCCGAGCTCTGCCTCGAGCTCCCGGGCGTCTCCCGCTTCGATCGCCTCGAGCACCTCGTAGGCCTCCTCGATCAGGTACGGCTTCAGCGAGGTCCGTGTCTGCTCCCGGTCCCACGGGCAGCCGTCCGGTCCACGCAAACGCGCCATGAGGTCCAAGAGCCGTTCGAAGAGAATACCGGGGGACTCGGTCATGTCCGTTCCTGAGGGTAGGCAAATTATACCGCAGCGGTTTTTGCGTATGCTAGGTTCGCCGGGATGGTGCCTCCCGACCCCGAGGAGACGTTCAAGGTCAGTGACCGGCGCCGGCGGGCGTCCGAGGACGAGCCGCCGGGTCCCGCGCCGGCGCCTTCGCCCGGCCCCGAGGAGGCCGGGGGCGCGCAGGGGGCGCCGCCCGGCGCCGAGCCCGAGCGGAGCCTCGTCGGGCTCTTCATGATGCTGGCGAGCTCGGCGGTGATTTCCCTCGGCGACGCGCCCGCTCCGGTCACG
>JBBTPF010000253.1:0-3678 GCA_038066295.1 Candidatus Methylomirabilota bacterium
TACCGCCGAGGACGTCAAGTACTCGCTCGACCGCTTCATGGCCAAGTCCGGCTTCAGGGCGCGCTTCGAGCCGGTCCAGTCCGTGGAGGTGGTGGACAGGTACACGGTGCGGATCACGCTCAAGGAGCCCTTCGCGCCCTTCCTGAACCACATGGCGAATCCGACCTTCACCGCCATCCTCCCGCGCGAGGCCGAGGAGCGGTTCAAGGACTTCAACCACCCCGACGCCGTCATCGGCACCGGCCCCTTCGTGCTGAAGTCCTACGAGAAGGGTGTCAAGGTCACGTTCGAGAAGAACCCGAGCTACTTCATGAAGGGGCTGCCGTATCTCGACGGCGTCGTCATCGAGATCACGCCCGACGCCGCCGCGCGCCTGGCCGTGCTGCGCGCGGGCAAGGCGGAGCTGCCGCACATCTGGGGCTGGGTGAGCCCCGAGGAGGGCAAGGCCCTCAAGAAGACCAATCCCGAGATGGTCGTGACGCCGTACCAGGTGATCGGCCAGGGCCTCATCTACTTCCGCACCGACCAGCCCCCGTTCAACGACGTGCGCGTGCGGCGCGCCGTGTCGCTCGCCATCGACCGCAAGGGCTGGAATGACGCGCTCATCTTCGGCGAGGGGTGCATCGAGTCGGGGCCGGTGCCCTGCGCCATGAAGGAGTGGAAGCTCGAAGCCTCCAAGATCGATCCCGCCAAGGCGAAGTACCTCGTCGGCTACGACCCGGCGGAGGCGAAGCGCCTGCTCGCGGAGGCCGGGCACCCGAGGGGCTTCACCACGCCGATGTTCCACTGGCCGGGCTACGTCGTGCCGTGGCGGAGCTACTACGAGCTGGCCGCCGACAACCTCGGGAAGATCGGCATCAACGTCGAGCTGAAGCCGGAGGAGTACGGCAAGTACATCTCGACGACCTACCTCGGCAAGTTCGAGAAGATGGCGATGGGCCCCTCGACGCCGTTCACCGAGGTGGACGACTTCCTCTACGGCACGCACTACCCCGAGCAGCCGAACAACCGATCGAGCGTCGCCGACGCCGAGCTCAACAAGATGCTCGTCGCCCAGCGGCGCGAGATGGATCCGAAGAAGCGCAAGGAGATCGTCGACGACATCCAGCGCTACCTCGCCGACAAGGCCTACTACGTCTACGTGCCGTCGTGGCCCCAGTACGTCTCCCACCCGCCCTACGTGAAGGGCTTCCAGCACCACGACGGTTACGGCCTCGGCCTCCGGCTCATGTACACGTGGCTGGATAAGTAAGGGCGGCGCGCGCCGGTGAAGCAGTACGTCCTCCGCCGGGTCGCGCTCGCGATCCCCACGCTCTTCCTCGTGAGCGTGATCGTGTTCGCGATGATGCGCCTCATGCCCGGCGACGTCGCGACGCGCATGGTCGAGGGCCACGCCTACGCGCCGACGCTGGACGCGCTGAGAAAAGACCTCGGCCTCGACCGCCCGGTCTACGTCCAGTACGCCGAATGGATCGGCGGGATCGTCCTGGAGGGGGACTTCGGCCGCTCCTACTGGACGCGGCAGCCCATCCTCGAAGAGTTCGTCCGCCGGTTCCCGGTGACGCTCGAGCTGGCGGCGCTGACGATCCTCATCTCCGTCGTCATCGGCGTCGCCATCGGGATCGTCTCGGCGGTGCGGCAGGACACCGCGTCCGACTACGTCGGCCGCGTCTTCGCGATCCTGGCGCTCTCGGTCCCCTACTTCGGCCTCGCCGTCCTCGTCGTCGTGCTCCCGTCCATCTACTACAAGTGGACGCCCGTGTGGACCTATGTCTCCTTCACGGCGAACCCGCTCGAGAATCTCAAGATCATGGCGGTGCCGGCGCTCGTCTTCGGCGTGACGCGCGCGGGGCCGATCATGCGGATCATGCGCTCCTCGCTCCTCGACGTGCTCCGTCAGGAGTACATCCGCACCGCGTGGTCGAAGGGCCTCGGCGAGCGGACGATCGTGCTCCGCCACGCGCTCAAGAACGCGATGATCCCCGTGATCAGCCTCATCGGCCTCCAGACGCCGCTCTACATCGGCGGCTCGGTGATCATCGAGGCGATCTTCCGCCTGCCCGGGGTCGGGCTCTTCTTCTTCGACGCGCTCACGAAGCTCGACTACCCCGTCGTCCAGTCGGTGAACCTGATCGTCGCGGCGATGGTCGTCGGGCTCAACCTCCTGATCGACCTCTCGTATGCGTTCCTGGACCCGCGCATCCGGTATTAAGTCGGGGGGGGGGGGGGCTTCGCCCCCCTTCCGATACCCCCCCCCCGGGCTCGTTTGCGCGGGCAACGCCCGCGCTCGAAGCGGACCGCCATCGCGCGGGGCCCCGCACGCGGGCATGGTACACGGACGTGTGGGTACAGATGCTGCGCCGGAAGCCGCTTGGCACGATCGGCGGCGCGATCGTGCTCGTCATGCTGGCCGCGGCCGTCCTCGCCGACTGGATCTCGCCGTATGGCTTCTCGCAGACCAGTCTGCGCGAGCGGTTCATCTCGCTGAGCGCGACGCACTGGCTCGGCACCGACCAGCTCGGGCGCGATCTCCTGACGCGCCTCATCTACGGCGCGCGGATCTCGCTCTACGTGGGGTTCGGCGCCGTCGCGCTCGGGAGCGTGCTCGCGACGCTGGTCGGCGTGCTCTCCGCCTACTTCGGCGGGCGGCTCGACCTCCTGCTCCAGCGCGGCGTGGACGCGTGGATGGCGTTCCCCCCGCTCCTGCTCCTGATGTCCATCATGTCGCTGCTGGGTCCGAGCGTCTGGAACATCACCGCGGTCCTCGGCGTCGCGTTCGGCATCCAGAACTCGCGGATCATCCGGGGCGTGGCGCTCTCGATCAAGCAGCACACGTACGTGGAAGGGGCGCGGGCGCTCGGCGCGGGACACGTCCGCACGACGGTCGGTCACATCCTGCCGAACGTGCTGCCGACCATCATCGTCGTCGCGACGACGGGGCTCTCGACGGTGATCCTGACGGAGGCGAGCCTCTCCTTCCTCGGGCTCGGCGTGCCGCCGCCCTATCCGACCTGGGGCGGCATGCTGTCGCTCGCGGGGCTCGACCACATGTACCAGGCGCCGTGGCTCGCCATCTGGCCGGCGGTCGCGCTCTCGCTCGCGGTCTTCGGCTTCAACATGCTGGGCGACGCGCTCCGCGACCTGCTCGACCCGCGGCTCCGGGGCGGTTAGAGCCCCACGGCAAAGCCGCGCAATTCGGGCACGAATCCCTCAGCGCGGGCCTGCAGCAACAATCCCCTTCGTCACGTCCGCCGCGTTGTGCGCGGCGGGCGGGCGAGTGGGTGACGGGGCCGGACTCGTGGCGACCGCACCCTGCGACAGGACCGCCCGGCACGCGCACCGACCGTTCGTGAATAGGGCGGAATGACGATCGCGCGTGCGGTGCGCGCTACCGGCTGACCGCCATCTCCGCGACGATCAGACGGTAGTCGGGCCGCACCTTGAAGCTCACGCGCTTGCTCGTGCCGTAGACCACGACCTCCTGGAACAGCTCGAGCGACGGCTTCTCGTCGTGGATGATCTGCGTCGCCTCGGTGTACAGCTCGCGGCGCTCCTTCTGGTCGAGCGTGTAACGCGCCCGCTCCATCAGCATGCCGCACCAGGAACGTCTGGCGCCGTGCACTCGGCCTCCGCCCCGCCGGGGCGTCGATTCGCCCGCGGGTGCAAGACGTCGATCGC
>JBBTPF010000254.1:0-1720 GCA_038066295.1 Candidatus Methylomirabilota bacterium
CCCGGCTACGCCCAGACGCAACGGGTCGCCGTGGGGCCCCAGCCCCCTGCCCGCCGCATCCTGCCGAGGCCACACGCGCGAGAGCATCGCGCCGCCGAACCAGTGCGGGCCGCGCGCGAGCTTCTCCGCGTCCCACGCCTCGGCGACGTCGAACAGGCGGCGGATCGCGGGCATCCCGCCGGCGTGGTCGGCGTCGGGGTCCGTCACGATGGTCTTCGCCAGGCGCAGGCGACCGCGATTCCAGAGGTACGGCGCGACGACGCGCTCGCCGGTGTCGAGCCGCATCGGCCCGCCCGGGCCGGCGTCGATGAGAACCGCCCGTCCGTCCGGCGCCTCCACAACGATCGCGTCGCCCTGGCCGACGTCGAGGACGGTGAGCCTGAGCCGGCCGTCGGGCGGCCTCAGGAGGGGCCATGCGGCGAGGAGCGCCGCCGCCACCATGCACGCGAGCGCGCCCGCGCCGCTCAGGTGCCGGAGCATGGCCCGGCGCGGAGGCGCCACCACGTGAGCGCGAGCAACAGCGACGCCGCGTAGCAGACGATGGCCGACCAGTGCGGGGCGGGCAGGTGGACGACCGCGCCCGGCACGGCAGCGGCGAGCGCGACGGCCGCCCGGAGCGCCAGCAGGATCGGCCAGACGGCGTCGAACGCGACCTGAGCCGCGGTCTCGCTCAGGAACGCAAGGCCGACGGCGAGCAGCCCCAGGACCGTCCCGAGGCCCGCGAGCGGCACCACGGCGAGGTTCGCGACCACCCCGATCGTCGAGAGCTGGTTGAAGTGCGCGAGCGCGACCGGGAGGACGGCGAGCTGCGCCGCGAGGCTCACGCCGACCGCGCCCAGCACGATCCCCCGTGGCAGCGGCGCCGCGACGATCCCTGCGGTCGCCGCGAACGAGAGCTGGAAGCCGGGGTCGAGCAGATCGCCGGGGCGAACCGCGAGGATCAGGAGCGCCGCGAGGGCGAGGCTGTTGGCGACCGCCGCCTCGCGCTCCAGCAGGAGTGCGGCGAGCACGAGCACCGCCATGATGACGGCGCGGAGCACCGACGGCTCGGGCCCGACGACCGCCGCGAAGCCGATCACGACGACGATGGCGATCGACGCCGACGTCCGGCGGCCGGCGCGCGCGAGGCTGCAGAGGGCGAAGACCGCGGCGGCGAGGACGGCCACGTTGAACCCGGAGACCGCGAGGACGTGGTACACGCCGGCGCGCCGGAAGCCGTCGTCGATCTCGCGCGGGAGCCCGGTGCGCTCGCCGAGGAGGAGCCCGCCGAGGAGCGCCGCGGAGACGGGCGGGAGCGCCCTCGCCATCGCCGCGAGGGCCCGGTACCTGACGCGAGCCGACCATGGCGGCTGCGGCTCGTCGAGCGGCATCAGCCGGTCGGCGCGCGTCGTGCCCGTCACGCGGATGCCCTCGCGCGCCAGGTGCGCCGCGTAGTCGAAGCCCCCGGGGTTCCGGTAGCCCGTCGCCGGATGGAGGCGCAGCTCGGCCTCGATCCGCTGACCCTCCGCGAGCGGCGGCGGCTCGCCGTAGACCGTCGCCTGGATGCGGCCGGCGCGCGGCAAGCCGTCCACCCGGTCGGTGTCGATGAGGAGGCGGGTGCGGTCGGGGGCCCACCGCACAGGCTCGGCGGCCAGGCGCCCCTCGACGCGCGCGATCCGCGGCAGCTCGAGCCGCGCGACGTGGTCCGGCGGCAGGCGCGGCTCGGCGCCCCGGAGCGCGC
>JBBTPF010000255.1:0-4460 GCA_038066295.1 Candidatus Methylomirabilota bacterium
GCAGGGGTCGCGGGACCACGCGGCACGCGTGCGCTGCCCGGCGGCGGCTGGGCTCCATCCGGGCGCGCGCGGTCCGCTACCCCGCGGCGGGAACGGGTTCCCGCGACCCCTGCCGCACGTGTCCGTCGACCCCGGTCTCGCGTGCTGGGGGACCGTCGAGGCCCCCCGGCGACACTAGACCGAGTAGGTCCGGTCCTGCTCGATCAGGGTCACGCGGCCCTCGCCGATACGGTCGAGCTCCTCCGTGATCTCCTCGTGGAACTGGGGCTTGACGTGGAAGATCCAGACGGGGACGTTCGGGGGCAGCTTGTCGAGCTCGCGCCGGATCAGCGCGGGCGTCAGGTGCTTGGCGATGTCCGCGAGCGCGCCGAGCCGGTTCGGGAACGCGCACTCGAGGATCACGGCGCGCAGGCCCTGCAGGCCGCGGGCCGCCTGCCAGAGCGCCGCGGTCGGCCCCGTGTCGCCCGAGTAGATCACCCCGGTCGATCCGTCGTGGATGATGAACCCCGAGGTCGGCACCGTGTGATTCACCAGGACGGGCGTCACCCAGACGTCGCCGACCCGCTGCTCGACGTCTTCGACGAGCGTCCGGTACTTCACGACCGGCACGTCGGCGTGGGGGATCTTGGTGAAGTCCGGCCAGAGCACGTTGTTGAACACGCCCTCGCGGAGCGTCGTCACGACCGGATCGATCCCGGCGATCGTCACGGCCGCCCCGTTCTCGCAGAAGCCCAGCGTCTCCGTGAGGTAGACGAGGCCGGCGATGTGGTCCAGGTGCGAGTGGGAGACGATCGCGTGCTCGATCGAGAGCTGCTCGGGGACGCTCAGGGCCCCGGTGACGCTGCCGCCGTCGATGAGAATGCGGTCGTTGACGAGGAAGGCCGACGGGCGATGCCCGAGCCCTTCGCCTCCGAAGGCGCCGAGCACGCGGATTTTCATCCGATCGGATACTAGCACACAAAAATAGTAAGATTGGCCCATGGGCGACGAGAGCTTCGACTATCCGACGATGGCGCGCGCGCTGATCCTGGGCGACAAGGACACGGTCGCCCGCAAGACCCGGGAGGGGCTCGACCTCTCGATGGACCCGAAGACGCTCATCTTCAAGGGGCTCATCCCGGGGATGGACGTCGTCGGCGAGAAGTTCCGCCGGAACGAGTACTACGTGCCCCAGGTGCTTCTGTCCGCGCGAGCGATGTACGCCGGGCTCGACCTCCTGAAGCCCCTGATCACCGCGGGGGCCCGCGCCGGCGGCTACCTCGGGACGGTCGTCATCGGCACCGCGCAGGGCGACCTCCACGACATCGGCAAGAACCTCGTCGCGATGATGCTCGAAGGCGCGGGGTTCAAGGTCGTGAATCTCGGGCGCGACGTGGCGCCCGAGGCGTTCGTGAAGGCGGTCGAGGAGCACGACGCGAACCTCGTGGGCATCTCGGCGCTCATGACGACGACGATGCCCGGCATGAAGCGCACGATCGACGCGCTCGCGAAGGCCGGGCTGCGCGCGCGCGTGAAGGTGATGGTCGGCGGGGCCCCGGTGAGCCAGGCGTTCGCCGACGAGATCGGCGCCGACGGCTACGCCAAGGACGCCACGCTCGCGGTCGTCCGGGCGAAGGCGCTCGCCGGCGTCGCGGCGGCGGCGCCGTGAGGGCGCGGGGCCGGGAGATCCTGGAGCGGATCCGCGCGGGGGAGACGCTCGTCTTCGACGGCGGCTACGGGACCATGCTCTTCGCCGCGGGCCTCGCGAACGGCGCGTGCCCGGAGCTGTGGAACGACACCCACGCCGACACCGTGCGCGGGATCCACCAGGCCTACTTCGACGCGGGCAGCCAGATCGTCGAGACCAACACGTTCGGCGGCACCCGCCTCAAGCTCGACGAGTACAGGATCGGCGACCGCGCGCGCGAGCTGAACGCCGAGGGAGCGCGCCTGGCGCGCGCGGCCGCGCCGGCCGGCGGCTACGTCGCGGGCTCCATCGGGCCGACGAGCCGGCTGCCCCGGGACTACGCGCTCGACGCGGGCGTCACCGACGAGGAGTACGTCGCGACGTTCCGGGAGCAAGCCGAGGCCCTCGCGGAGGGCGGCGTGGACCTCTTCGCCGTCGAGACGATGATGTTCCCCCAGGAGGCGACCGCGGCCATCCGCGCGTGCAAGGCGGTGACCGACCTGCCGGTGATGGCGACGATGTTCTTCCAGTTCGAGGAGCTGCACGGCCGCGACCGCACGATGTGGGGCGAGAGCCCCGCGGAGGTCGCGAAGAACCTCCTGGCGGCGGGCGCCGACATCGTCGGGATGAACTGCGGGCGCGGGCCCGACCGCGCGATCGTCATCATCCGCGAGATGCGCCAGGTCACCGAGGCCCCGCTCGTCGCGTACCCGAACGCGGGCCTGCCGATCACGACGGGCGACACCGTCACCTACGAGCTGGGGCCCGAGGCGATGGCGCGCGAGTACCCCGCGCTGCTGGAGGCCGGGTGCAACATCGTCGGCGCCTGCTGCGGCTCCAACCCCGAGCACATCCGTCGTATTTCGGAGGTCGTACGACGCCGGAGGAACTGACGGCGCCGCTGTTAGCCGACGGGCCCCGCGTCCTCGCCGACATCGACCTCGTGATCGACCCCGACGAGGTCCTGCGCTTCCAGGGTTACAAGAAGGGGCGCGACGTCCCGGCGCCCGAGGTGCTCGCCCTCTTCGACGAGGCGCTCGACCTCGGCCGGCGCCTCATGGAGCCGCGCGCCGTGGTCCGCTGGGTGGCCGTCGCGCGCCGGGATCAGGACACGCTCGAGGCCGGCGGCGTCACGCTCGCGATTCCGAAGATCGGCGAGAGCTGGGGGCCGGTCGAGCAGCTCGTCGCGGGGGTGTGCACGCTCGGCGGTGCGCTCGAGCGGCGCGTGGGCGAGCTGTGGGAGGCGCGCGAGCTCCCGCTGGCCGTGATGCTCGACAGCGTCGGCTCGGGTGCGGTCGAGAGCCTCGCCGAGTACGTCAACGACGCGCTCTGCCAGGTGGGGATCCGGCGCGGCGTGACGGTCACGAATCGCATCAGCCCCGGGTACGGCGGCTGGAACGTCGCGCAGCAGGCCGAGCTGTTCAGGCTCTGCCCCGGCGACGCGATCGGCGTCGCGCTGAACGACGCCCTCTTCATGACGCCCGTGAAGTCCATCTCGCTCCTCGCGGGCGCCGGCGCGGGCGCGCGGGCGGACCACTACTTCAGCCAGTGCGCGCGCTGCTGGATGCGCGACTGCGCCTACCGCCGGGTGCCCGCCCGCACGACCGTGCGCCGGTAGGCCGGCGGGCCGGGCGGCGAGGCCAGCGCGGCCTCGGGACGGGCCGCTCGACCACGAGGTCGGCGACCGCACGTCCCGTCGCGGCTGGGCTCCACCCGGGCGCGCTCGGCCCGCTATCCCGCGGCGGGAACGGGTCTCGTCGACCCCTCCCGAGGCCGCGCTGGCCTCGCCGCCCGGCCCGCCGGCCTCTCCGACGCGTGATTTGATACGATGCTGGCCATGCCGGCGGATAACGTCATTCTCGTGGGCTTCATGGGGGCGGGGAAGACCTCCGTCGGCCGCCTGCTCGCGCGCCGCCTCGGTCGGTGCTTCGTCGAGACCGACGACATGATCGTCGCGCGCGAGGGGCGGTCCATTCCCGAGATCTTCCGCGTGGACGGCGAGGAGCGGTTCCGGCAGCTCGAAGCCGAGATGCTGGAGGCCCTCACGCTGAAGTCCGGCGAGGTGGTCGCGACGGGCGGTGGGTTGCCGTGCCGCGAGGGGCGTATGGAGGCCCTCCGGGAGCTCGGCACGGTCGTCTGGCTGGCCGGCGACCTCGCCGGCCTCCTCGAGCGCGCGCGCCGGACCGGCGGCCGCCCGATGCTCGCCGGGCGCACGGAGGCCGAGCTCCTGACCCTCTACCGGTCCCGCGAGCCGTACTACCGCCGGGCGCACGTCACCGTCGAGACAGGCGGGCTCGGCCCGGACCAGGTCGTCGCGCGCATACTCGCGGCGCTCAGGGAGGCGCATGCCGCACCCGTTTAGCCGGCGCCTCGAGGCCGGGCCGCTCCTCTGCGACGGGGCGATGGGCACGATGCTGTACGCCCGTGGCGTGTCGCCCGACGCCTGCTTCGACGTCCTCAACCGGAACGCCCCGAAGCTCGTCCAGGCGGTCCACGCCGACTACATCGCGGCGGGCGCGGACTGCCTCGAGACCAACACGTTCGGCGCGAACCGCTTCAAGCTCGCGATCCACGGCCTGGACGGCGAGGTGCGCGACCTCAACCTCCGCGGCGTCAGGCTCGCGCGCGACGTGCGCGAGGCCGCCGGGCGCGACGTGTTCGTCCTCGGCTCGGTCGGGCCGCTCGGCAAGTACCTGGCGCCCCTCGGCACGGTGACGGCCGACGCGGCGCGCGCCGCGTTCCGCGAGCAGGCGGAGGCGCTGCTCGAGGGCGGGGTGGACGCGTTCGTCGTGGA
>JBBTPF010000256.1:0-8359 GCA_038066295.1 Candidatus Methylomirabilota bacterium
CCGCTGGCTCCACTTGCAACCCCTCGTGCACACACCGTTTTGCTGTCCGCCGAACTAGAATTGGACTGCAACACCGTCATCTGCCACAGGATGCTGGCATCCACGAGTAGATGCAAGCATCTCTACCTGGATGCCGTCTAGGCATCTGCCTGGAGATTCTCTCCGCTCGACGCCGGGCATCCACTACTGGATGCGGATTGGGCGACGATCCGGCCGCTCAGTCCGAGCGCGACCACGCGCTCGTAGCGCAGGAGCCAGACCCTTCGCTCTGGATTCCACGTCCCACCGGCCTGTTTCACCCGCTCGCGGACTGCTACGTCGGCAAAGGCGACGCGTAGCCCGACGATCTGGTCGTCGGCGAAGCGAGGCCGAGGTGGTTCCCAATCGCGTTCGGCGACGAGGATCTCCACGGTCTTGAACCGCTTCTTCCGCTCCGCGTCGTAGCGATAGCGTACGCAGATGAGTCGGTCACCGTACTGCGCGAGAAGCTGCTTCGTGCCCCTCTGGCCCGGCTTGAGATGCAGCCGTACCCGCGGGGTGGAAGACCCGGGCGAGTGCCGGGGTGGCGTCGCGGGCGAAGGGACCGACGGGCGCGGTCGACGAGACACGGTAATGAGAGCCAGAGGGGCTCGGCTCGTGGACCGCAGACACGGATCCACACCTGCAGCCCTCCGACGGCATCGCGTGCGAGAGCGGAAGCTCGCTGAGAACGCTGGTCATGCGGCGGCTCCCTCTCTGTCAGCCAACAGGGTAGACGACGAGCCTGGGTCGCGTAGGGTGCCAGTTCCGATACGTCGGGCGAGCCGCCGACCGTTCGGGTCATTATTCGTCGTGCGCCCAGCCGATCAGTCGAGCCGCCCCTCGCGCGTCAAACGTCCCAGCCGCCGTCGACCGTGACCGACTGCCCCGTCATGTTCAGCGAATCGTCGGAGACGAGGAAGAGCACGGCGTTGGCGATGTCCTGCGCCGTGGTGACGCGCCGGAGCGCCATGTCGTCCACGTACTCCTGGTACACCTGCTCCGGGGTCCAGCCGCGCTGCTTCGCCTTCTCCCGGCAGAGCTTGTCCATGCGGTCGCCGCCGACGATCCCGGGGTGCAGCGCGTTGACGTTGATGTTGTAGGGCCCCGCCTCGAGCGCGACCGTGCGCGTGAAGCCGCGCAGCGCCCACTTGGAGGACGAGTAGGCGGCCCGGTACTTGTAACCGCGGAGCCCCGAGGTGCCGCTGATGTTCACGATCTTGCCGGAGCGCTGCTCGATCATCGCGGGCAGCACGTGCTTGGTGGGCAGGAACGTCCCGCGCAGGTTGACGGCGATGACCTGATCGAAGTCGTCGGCCTTGATCTCCCACACGGGCGTCTCGATGGGGCCGGTGATCCCGGCCGCGTTGACCAGGATGTCGATGCCACCGAAGGTCTCGCGGGTGCGGGCGACCAGGCGCTCGACCGCGGGCTCGTCGGTGACATCGGTCGGGACCACGAGCGCGCGACGGCCGAGCGCTTCGATTTCGCGGGCCAGCGCTTCGAGCGGCTCCACCTCGCGCGCCGCCAGCGTGAGATGCGCGCCTTCCCGCGCGAGCATCAGGCAGATGTCCCGTCCCATTCCCTTGGCCGCGCCGGTCACGATGGCGATCCGATCGGCGAGCTTCATTCGACGTACCCCTCCGCGCGATCGCGCGCTCGCAGTTCCGCCGGCCGCTCGGCCGGCGGCCCGTAACCGCCGCCCCCGCACGTCTCGATGAGCACGAGGTCGCCGGCGGCGAGCTTCACCGTCCCCTTGCCACGGATCGTGCGCTCGCCGGCCCCCGGGTTGAGCGTGATGCGGTAGGGCGCCCCGTCCCGGCCGCCGGCGAGGCCGTACGGGGGCACCACGCGTCGGTCGAGCATGCTCGTGAGCGTGACCTCCGGCGCCAGGATCCGGTAGGCGCGCCGGAATCCGAGGCCGCCCCGGTGCGCGCCGTCACCGCTCGAGCCGGGGCGCAGCGCGTGCTCCTCGACCATGATCGGGTAGTCGCCCTCGATGACCTCGGTCGGCGTGTTCATGACGTTGGACATGTGGACGCGTACCGCCGAGGCGCCGTCCTTGGACGCGGTCGCGCCCTCGCCGCCGCCGTGGACCTCGTAGAAGATCGCCCAGCGGCCGTCGGGTTGGCGCGCGCCGAAGATCAAGACCCCGGAGGTGGTGGGACCGCCGGCGGCGACGCGGTCGGGCAGGGCCGGGGCGAGCGCCTTGAAGATGGCGTCCACGACGCGCTGACAGGTCTCGTGATTGCCGCCGACGACGGGGCGGTCGGGATCGGCGCTGAGGATCGTGCGCGGCGGTACCAGGACGTGCAGGGGCCGGTAGCAGCCGTCGTTCGGCGGCACCTCGGGAGCGACCAGCGCCTTCATCGCGTAGTACACCGCCGAGCAGGCGATGAAGTAGGTGGTGTTGAGCGGCCCGCGCACCTGGGGATCGGTGCCGGTGAAGTCGAAGCGGGCCTCGTCGCCGGCGATCTCCACCCGCACCCTGATGCGGATGGGGCGGTCGTCGACGCCGTCGTCGTCGAGCCAGTCCTCGCCCTCCCAGGCGCCGTCCGGCAGCGCGCGGAGCGCCGCCCGCATCTGCATCTCCGACTCGGCGTGCAGCCGCTCGAAGCACGCGAGGACCGTGTCGGCGCCGTAGTGGGCGAACAGCTCCTGGAGCCGGCGGGCGGCGACGTCGTCGGCGGCGAACTGGGCGAAGAGGTCGCCCTCGCGCTCGTCCCGCCCGCGGAGGTTGGCCAGCACGAACTCGATCGCGTGCCGGTCCGGGCCCTCGGCGGAGAAGAGCCGGATCGGCGCGATGCGGAGCCCTTCCTGGTAGCACTCCGTCGCCCACGGCACGTAGCTGCCGGGCACGGCGCCGCCGATGTCCGCCCAGTGCGCCAGGTTGATCGCGAAGGCGACCAGCCGGCCGCCGACGAAGACCGGTCGCAGCGCCTTCACGTCGGGCAGGTGGTTGCCGCCGACCTCGGGGAGGTTGAGGAACCAGACGTCGCCCTCGCGCAGCCGGTCCCTCGGCACCCGCTTGAGGAACTCCTTGACGGTGAAGCCCATCACGCCGAGGTGGATCGGGATGTCGCGTCCCTGGGCGATCAGCCGCCCCTCGGCGTCGGTCAGCGCCGAGGAGAGGTCGCCGGCCTCCTTGAGGAGCGGCGAGCGGGCCGAGCGCATGACGATCACGCTCATCTCCTCGGCAGTCGCGTAGAGCGCGTTGCGGACGACTTCGAGCGTCGCCGGATGGAGGGTCATTTGTAGCGGGGTCCGCGAGGCCGGCGTGGGCCGTGGGTGGCCTGAGACAGGCACGCGTCGCTCATCGACCGACCTCGATCAGGAGGTGACCGCGCGGATCGGCCTGGCAGCGCTGGCCCGGATAGACGAGGGTCGTCGACCACTCGTCTTCGATCAGGGCCGGGCCGGTGATCACGTGACCCGTGGGGAGCGTCCCGCGCTCGTAGCGCTCCATCGCGACCTCGCCGGTCTCGGGGAAATAGGCGCGGAGCCGGCCGGCGGGGGCCGCGGTGCCGGCGGCGGCGACGGCGGGCAGGACCGGGTCGTCCTGGATGAGCCGCGCCGTCAGCCGGAGGTTGACGCACTCGACGCTCTCCCCGGTCGCATAGCCGTAGAGCTGGCGGTGGCGCCCTTCGAAGGCCGCCCGCAGCGCCTCGGGCGTGCCGTCGCGGTACTCCACCTCGAGCTCGTAGTTCTGGCCGACGTAGCGGAGGTCGGCGCTCCTCGCGACCAGCACGCGGTCGGCGGGGTGCTCCTCGTCGAGGAGCGGCCTGAGACACCGCGCCTCCAGCCCGCGGAAGCGGCCCGCGACGACCTTCGCGTCCCACGCCTCGAGCCGCATCCGGTGCGTCTGCACCGCGTCGTAGCGGAGTGGCGAGACCACGCAGCCGAGCGCGGAGAACGCGCCGGAGTGGGCGGGCACGATGATGCGCGCGATCCCGGCCTGGCGCGCCAGCGCGCCGGCGTGGCCCGGCCCGGCGCCGCCGTAGGCGATCAGCGCGAACTCGCGCACGTCGTAGCCGCGCTGCACCGAGACGAGCCGGAGCGCCCGCAGCATGTTGGCGTTGGCGACCTCGATGACGGCGTGCGCCGCCTCGAGGAGCGAGAGCCCGAAGCGGCGGCGGAGCGGCTCGAGCGCCGCCTCCGCCCCCGCCCGGTCGAGACGGATCGACCCGCCGTAAATCCGGTCGGGGTTGAGGTAGCCGAGGATCAGGTTGGCGTCGCTGACGGTGGGCTCGGCGCCGCCGAGGCCGTAGCACGCCGGCCCGGGGACGGCGCCGGCGCTCCGCGGCCCGACCTTGAGCCCGCCGGTCTCGTCGACCCGTGCGATGGAGCCGCCGCCGGCGCCGATGGACTCGACGGCGACCGCGGGCAGCCGCACGGGGTAGTCGCCGAGCGTCCGCTGGCGCGCCGTCTCCGGCACGCCGTCGGCGATGAGACAGACGTCGGTGGTGGTGCCGCCCATGTCGAAGGCGAGCGCGCGCGTGGTCCCGAGCGCGCGGCCCAGATAGGCGGCTGCCGCCACGCCGGCGGCCGGGCCGGACATCGCCATCCTCAGCGGATGCGCCCTGGCCGCGTCCACGGACATCATCCCGCCCGCGGAGTGGAGGAGATGGAGCGGCACCGCGCCGGTGCTCGCCGCGAGACGGGCGACCAGATCGTCGACGTAGCGCGCCGCCAGCGGCATCACCGCCGCGTTGAGCACCGTGGTGCAGGTGCGCTCGTACTCCCGGAACTCGGCGTTGATCTCGCTCGAGACGGACACGTAGGGGAAGTGCGGGGCCAGCGCCTGACGGAGCGCCTGCTCGTGGGCCGGGTTCGCGTAGGCGTGAAGGAGGCAGACGGCGACGCTCTCGACGCCCTCGCGGCGGAACCGCTCGATGATCTCGGGCAGCCCGCCGAGATCGAGCGGGACGAGCACCGCGCCGTCGGCGCCCACGCGCTCGCCGACCTCGGCGCGGAGGCGCCGCGGCACGAGGGGCTCGGGCTTGGCGGGTAGATCGAGCCGGTAGAGGTGGGGGCGGTTCATGCGCCCGATCTCGAGCACGTCGCGGAAGCCGCGCGTCGTGACGAGACCGACGGGGCCGACGCGCCGCTCGACGATCGCGTTGGTGACGAGCGTGGTCCCGTGGGCGAGCGACGCGCAGGGGCCGGCCACGCGCCCGATGGCGGCGAGGCCGTGGAGCACGCCTCCGGCGGGGTTGTCGGGCGTCGTCGGCACCTTGAGCGCGCTCATCCGCCCTGCTCCGTCCCAGGCCACGAGGTCGGTGAAGGTGCCGCCGACGTCGATGCCCACGCGTAGCGCGTCCGCTATGACCGTCGTCTGCGCCACCACCTGTCTCCTTCAGTGTCGCGCGCCCGGCTCATCGGGCCGGCCCACGCGAGGAACCCTCGCCGTCAGTTCACCTTGCCGATCTTCTGGATGGCGCTCGTCAGGAGCCCGGTCTGCACGTCCAGGTACTTCTGGAACTCGACGTGATTGCGGTAGTCGATGGGGGTCTTGATCTTCGCCATTGCCTGGACGAACTGCGGGTCCTTCGACGCCCGGTCGAGCGCGTCGCGCCACGCCGCGAGCGCGGCCGGCGGCGTGGCGCGCGGCGCGAAGAGCCCGTACCAGTTGGTCACCTCGTTGGGGTAGCCGAGCTCCTCGAGCGTTGGCACCTCGGGCAGTTCGGGGTGGCGGGTGCTCCCGGTGACGCCGAGCGCGCGCAGCTTGCCGCTGCGGATCTGGGCCACCGCGACCACCGGCGGGGCCATGAAGATCTCGACATGGCCGCCGAGCAGGGCCGACAGCGCCGGCGCCACGCCCGTGAACGGCACGTGGGTTAGCTTGACGCCGGCCTTCTGCGCCAGGAGCTCGGTGGCGAGGTGCACCGAGCCGTAGGGACCCGGCGACGGGTACTTGACGGCCTCAGGGCGCTTCCGGGCGTCGGCGACTAAGTCGGCGAGCGTCTTCCACGGGCTCGACGCCTGCACGACCGCGACCAGCGGGTCGGCGCTGAGCAGGGCGAGCGGGGCGAACAGGTCCGTGGTGAAGGCCGGCGGCCGCTCGAACAGCTTGTCCACGACGGGAATCGTGACGATCGGGATCGGCGCCCCCACGATGGTGTAGCCGTCCGCGCGCCCCCGGCCGACGACTTGGAAGCCGACCGCGCCCGTCGCGCCCGGCCGGTTCACGACCCCGATCGGCTGGCCCAGCAGTCGCTCGAGAGCGGGCGCGATCGCCCGCACGTGCAGGTCGAGCGAGCCTCCGGCGTCGTAGGGGACTACGACGGTGAGCGCGCGCGCCGGGAACTTCTCGTCGGCGACCGCCGCGGCCGGCACGGTGGCCGCCAGCAGCGCCACCACGACTCCGATCGCCGCCAGGCTCCTGACATCCCCCATGTTGACGTCCCTCCAATGTCTGTCGGTCAAGCGTCCATGGCCGCCGTGAGACTCGCGCGCCGCCTCAGGATCTGGCTCGCGATCGAGGCCAGGACTACCAGGAGGCCGGCGCCCAGCAGGGCGGCCGTCAGTGTACGGTCGACGAAGATCGCGTAGCTCCCGCGTGACATCACCAGCGACTGGCGCAGGGCCAGCTCGAACAGTGGGGCCAGGACCAGGCCGAGCACGATGGGCGCCAGGTCGAACCCGAGCTTGCGCAGCAGGTAGCCGCCCAGCCCCGCGATGGCCATGATCCACAGGTCCACCGCGCTCGAGCCGATGCCGTAGATGCCGACCACGCAGAACAGCAGGATGAAGGGATAGAGAATCGCGTAGCGGATCCGCAGCAGGTTCACGAAGATGCCGACCAGCGGCAGGTTGAGCACGAGGAGCACCAGGTTCCCGAAGTACATGCTGGCCACGAACGTCCAGAAGAGGTCGGGCTGCTCGCGGATCAGGGTCGGGCCGGGCGTGACGCCGTGGATCATCAGCGCCGCCATCACGATGGCCGTGGCCGGCCCGGTCGGGACGCCGAGCGACAGCATCGGGATGAAGGCGCTGGTGGTGGCCGCGTTATTGGCCGACTCGGGCCCGGCCACGCCCTCGATGGCCCCCTGGCCGAAGCGCTCGGGGTGCCGGGACAGCCGGCGCTCGATGCCATAGGACACGAACGTGGAGACAATGGGCGCCGGCCCGGGCAGGAGCCCGAGGAAGAAGCCGATCAGGGTGCCGCGCCCCGTCGGCGCCAGCGACCGGCGCAACTCCTCGCGCGTGGGCAGCAGCTCCCGGAGCTTCGGCTCGATGACCTCCGGGCGCGTCGCCGCGCCGGCTGCGGCGAGCAGCTCGCCGATCCCGAAGAGCCCGACCGCGACCGGCACCACGCCGAGCCCGTCCCCCAGCTCGGGCACGCCGTAGTCGAAGCGCAGGAATCCCGTCATCCGGTCGAGCCCCACCAGACCGAGCGCCAAGCCGAGCAGCGCCATGGCGAGCGCGTTGAGGATGGGCCCGCTCGACATGGAGCAGAGGACGAGCAGGCCGAGCACCAGGATCGCGAAGTACTCGGGCGGGCCGAACTTGAGCGCCCAGGCGCCGAGGGTGGGGGCGACCAGCATCAGGGCCACCACGCCGGCGGTGCCCGCGAAGAACGAGCCGAACGCCACGATGGCCAGCGCGGCGCCGGCCCGCCCCTGGCGCGCCATCGCGTAGCCGTCCAGGCAGGTGACGACCGACGCCGCCTCACCGGGGATGCGCATCAGGATCGACGTGGTCGAGCCGCCGTACATCGCGCCGTAGAAGATCCCGGAGAGGAGGATGAGCGACTTCGTCGGGTCGAGACCGAAGGTGACGGGCAGCAGCAGGCTCATGCCGGCGAGCGGCCCGACGCCCGGCAGCACGCCGACCAGCGTCCCCACGATGCAGCCGACGACCGCGTAGAGGAGAATGTCGGGCGAGGCCAGAAGCGCGAAGCCGTGCAGCAGGCTGCCGAGCGTCTCGCTCAATCAGAGGCCCCACGGCCCGCGCGGCAGCGGCACGCCCAGGGCGTGGTTGAACAGCCAGAAGCTGCCCCAGGAGCCGAGCAGCGCCAGCGCGACGACCGCCAGGGGATGCTGGCGCTCGAGCACGCCCAGCAGGAACAGCAGGATGGCCAGCGTGGTGAGCCGGAAGCCGAGACGGTCGATGACGAGCGCCGCGAAGACCGCCGCCAGGAAAATGCAGGCGGCATGGGCCTTCTCGGGCCAGTCGAGCGCGCCGAGCGGCGCCGACCGCCGCTGGACGGCCACGAGGGCCAGGCCGACCAGGACCAGGGCCACGCCGATCAGCACGGGCAGGAACGCGGGGCCCGGCCGCGCCGTCGAGCCGAACGGGAGCTGGCGCGACTCCACCAGGATCCAGGCGGCCAGCGCCA
>JBBTPF010000257.1:0-12016 GCA_038066295.1 Candidatus Methylomirabilota bacterium
CCTCGGCGGTGAACACGCGCGCCAGCTCGCCGCGGCGGTCGTAGTACTCCTCCTTGAGCGGGAGCCACGTGGGCTTGTCGATCCAGGAGAGCTTCCGGCCAAAGTCCACGCTCCCGGGGTCCTTCGGGGCGCTCTCCACGACGTAGGTGTCTCGCGCTCCCGCCTTCTCCTCCCTGATCAGTTTGTGGGTGTCCTCCTCTGGCTCCCGGCCGGAGACGTCCTCGTAGCTGAAATCCGAGCCCGCGAAGCTCGACCGCTTGTCGCTGGCCGCGATCCGCCGCACGAGCTTGAGGGCGGGGATGTACAGCCAGCGGTCATCGTCCTTGCCCGGGTACTTCCAGACGAGGAACGTCATGTCCCGGACGTCCGGCGGCCGGTGGAAGTACATGAAGTAGCGCTGCTCGCCTCCGTCCTGGAGGTCCCGCCGCGTCATGGTCAGCTCGCGGAGCCGCTCCTTGCCGTCGCGGGAGACCAGGCGCATCGTGACCCGCGCCCGCATGTCCTCCCCGGGATAGAACGTGGCCAGGTGGGCCCGTGCCATGATCTCGTCCGCCGGCGGCTGGGCGGCCGCCGGCCGGGCCAGCCCGGGGACCGTCAGCAGAGCGAGGATGCCAGCCGCCAGTGCCCTGGTCAGAGCCATCGCTTCCCTCCCGTCGCGATCGGCAGAGCCTTCTTCACGACCGCGACCACTTCAGTCCTCCCGTAAACAGCCACCCCTGCAGCAACACGATCAGTGCTGGCAGATAGATCATCGTCATGAGAGCGCTCAGCAGCATCATGCTCACGATGAATGCGCCGACGGTGATATACGGCGTCAGCGGCGCGAACATCATCACCGCGAAGGACGCTGCGAAGAGCGCCGCGTTCCGCATGATTCCCTTGCCAGGCCTCGCAGCGGTCCACAGCAATGACTCGGTGATGAGGTCGGCGTTCGAGCTCCGAGCTCCGAGCCCCGAGCTCTCCCCCAGCCTTTGCTTGAACCGGCTGATGAAATGAATCGAAAAATCGACCGCCATGCCCAAGGAAAGGCTCGACAGCACGGAGATGGGCATGTCAAACCGCTTGCCGCTGAATCCCACCACTCCGTAAATGAGCAGAATCGTGAACAGGAGCGGGACATAGCTGACAACAGCCCACTTGAAGGAACGGAAGTTGAAGATGAGGATGCCGAAGACCACGATGAGGGCCATCAGAAACCCCTGGATCATGTCCCGCAGAACCTCGCGATTCCAGACGAGATTGAAATAGGCGATTCCCGCAGGCTTGAGTTCCAGAGGAATCGGATGCGCCGTCTTGTAGTCGTCAACCGCCCTGATGACGTCCTCCATCGCCCGCGCATCCCACGTCTTGAGCTGAATCCAGATGTTGGCTCTGCTGAACGGATAGTCGACCACGTTGTTCAGGTCTGAGGGCTTCGCCGACATGCTGAAGAGAAAGAGGTACTGGCCAACGGCTTCCTTTGTCTCGGGGATGACATCGAACGCGGGGTCGTCGTCGTGGAGGACACGGTTGATCCTCTTCACGTAGTCTGCGACGGAGAAGGTCTTCCCCACCACGGGCAGTTTTTCCAGATGCCGCTGGAGACTCTCGATGTACCTCAGTGTTTCGGGATTCTTGATGAAGTCTTCCTCTTTCGAAACCGCCACGGTATAGCCGATGGACGTGCCCCCGAGCGCCTTGTTGATCTCCGTGTCCGCCACCCGTATGTCGCTTCCGCTCTTGAACCACTCCACCATGTTGTTGTTCACGACGATACGTGTGATCCCGATGATCGCCACCACGCCCAGGATGAGCCCCACGAGGACCGTCGTCCTGGGTCGATACGCACCGACTCCGGCAAGCCCTCTGAGGAACTGCGATGACTTGCTCGACGAGACGTCTTCTCCCTGTGCCGCCTTCTCGATATTCTTCTCGTTCACAAAGGTGAACATGGCGGGGATGAAGCTGAAGCTCAGGATCCTCAAAGCCACCGTGCCGAACGCCACCAGGCCTCCGAAGACCTGGACCGGAACGATGCTCATGAACAGGAGCACGGCAAAGCCTGCGGCCGTTGCCAGGGCGGTGTATCGGACGGGGCGGCCCACCGCATGCATGGTCTCGATGATCGCCGCCGTCTTATCCTTGCTCTCCCTGTAGCGGAAGTAGAACTCGTTGAAGATGTGAATGCTGTCGGTCGCGATGGCCATCAAGAAGACGGGAGCCATCGAGCTCATGATGTGAATCGGAAATCCCAACGCGGTGAGGAGCCCCATGCTCCAGACCATGCTGATCATGGCATCCATCATCAGCGTGATGGAGAGGAAGACGTCCCTGAACATGAGATACCTGACGATGAGCATAACCAGCCCTGCAATCGGCGCAAAGATCGCCATGAGCTTGAACATCTCGGCGCCGAACGTGTCTCTCGCGACGGGATCGCCCGCGATGTAGTATTTCTCGTCACCCTTCTCCTTTTTCACGATCTCCCGGATCCTGTCTGCCACGTCCTTGCCGTTGGCCCCTTTTTCAAGAGGCACGTAGATCGCCGTCGTCTTCCCATCCTTCGAGATGATGCGATCGATGAAGAGGGGGTTCTCGAAAAGCATCGTGCGAAGGTTCCCGATGTCGCGATCCGTCTTCGGGACCTCTGCCATGAGTGGTGCCACCTTCAGAGTCCCCGACTCGGACGTTACATTGGTGATGGTGGGGAAGCTGGTCACATCCCTTGCCGCAACCCCCTTGATCTTGAGGATCTCATCCGTAATTCTGCCAACCCTTCCGAGCGTCTCACCGTTGAGGACCCCCTGTTCTCTTGCGATCCCGAGGACGATCATGTCCTCGTACAGCGCGAACGTCTTGTCCACCTCGTCGTTCCAGACCCTGACATCGGATGTGGCTGGAAGCATGTTCTTCGGATTCGTATCTGTCCTCATCTTCGGGAACTGCGTCATGAACGCGAGGGTGACGATGATCGTCAGAGAGACGACGAGCTTCGGATGTCTGACGGAGAATTCAACGAGCGAAAACTTGAGCATGTTCACAGGGCGCCGATGACCCGGTCGTGGTCGGCGGTCATGGCCGCGATCAGGCCCGCGTGGTCCACCGTCAGGGCGCGCTCGGCGGCGTGGAGACCGCGGAGGAGCAGATCCTCGCCGAGGACCAGACAGCGGGCGCCGCGATCGAGGAGGCCGTCGAGCACGGCGCGCGCCTCTCCGGGCGCGCGGTCGCTTCCAAGCAGGGCGGCGTCCTGAAGACAGCAGAGGGTGAGCGCGTGCCCCTCGGCGGCGAGGGATTCGGCCAGCCTCAGCGCATGCCGGCCGGCAGGACCCTCGGGAGAGCTGCTGAGCGCGATGAGGATCGAGGCCATCGTCGTCAGAAGAGGAGCGTCCGATCGCAGTCGGCCAGGGCGCGGGCGACCTCTTCCGTCGAGGCCGGCCGGACGCCGGAAATCAGATCGCCGGCGGCCAGCCCGCACGCGTCGAGGGCATGGGCGTCCACCAGGACGCGGGCGCGCCCCTTGCCGTCATCGAGCAGCTTGGTCAGGGCGGCGGAGAGCGAGAGCCACTCGCCGGCCGGCGGCGACTGTCCCCGCAGGGCCGTATAGACGCTCTGCCCCACGAACGCAAGCACGACCTCCCAGCCCTTGCCGAGCGCTCCGCCGGCGTGGCGGATCGCCTCGGCGGGCTCGATGCCCCCGTACGGGCTGCGATCGACGACGAGACAGAGGAGGCTCGGCACGCTTGCGCTCCTACCCGCCGAACGTCAACACGACCTGGCTCTCCTCGAGGAGCGCCAGGAGCCGCGACATGCTTCCGACTCGCGCGCCCGTCAGAAGATCCTCCTCAGCGATTCCCCTGAATCGCAGGCAGGAGCCTCAGAGATGGACCTCGCCGCCGCGCGCGAGGAACGCTTCGGCCGCCCCGCCGACGTCGAACACGCCCGCCGGGGTCTGCCCCTTGACGAAGCCGTAGGCGCCGTCGGCGGTCCCGAAGATCGCGGGCCGATGGCCGGTCTCGAGGGCGGCGGTGGCGAGCTTCAGGACGGTCCCGGCCGTCTCACCCGAGTAGGGGCTGGCCGTCAGGACGAAGGTCAGTCGCTTTTCCATCGCCTCACCCCCGCGCGCGGCCGCGCCGCATCCCGGCCGCGGCCGCCCTGACGAGCCGCCGCCCCTCCGCGAGCTGCTCGAACAGCACCTCGCGCATGATGTCGAACGCCCGGAGGATCTTCGGGTTGGCGATCCGGTAGTAGATCGTCACGCCCTCGCGGCGCGTGAGGACGACGCGACGCTGCCGGAGGATCGCCAGGTGCTGCGAGAGGTTCGGCAGGCTCGTGCCGACCCGCCGCGCCAGCTCGGCCACGGCGAGCTCCTGATCCCGGAGCGCGTTGAGGACCTTGAGCCGCGTCGGATGCGAGAGGATCTGGCACACGCCCGCGTGCAGCTCGTAGATCTGATCGTCGATGTCCCGCATTCGCCCCTCGCGGTAATCTTCTATTTAAGCAAATGCGAAAGTACCATAGCGGCCGGGCTGGCGTCAAGGCGGGAAACGACGGAGCAGTGTTCGGGAAGCGCGGCGGCGGACGAGTACCGCCGCGGCCCGATCAGCGGGTGCGGCGGATCAGGACGCGCACCCCGGCGTCGTCGGGCTCGGCGGAGAGCAACGCGTGGCCCGTGCGCTTGGAGAAGGCCTGGATGTCCGGGACGAACCCCGGATCGGTCGCGAGGACCTCGAGGATCCCGTTGACCGCCAGACCCTTGATCGCCCGCGAGACCTCGATCACCGGCCCCGGGCAGAGGCTCTTGAAAATCAAGGCTCGAGCAGATCAGGGTCGATCCCGTGCTCAAGGAGCTTCTTCCTGAGCGTGTTGCGGTTGATGCCGAGGATCTGGGCGGCCCGGACCTGGTTCCCGCCGGTCTCGCGCAGGACGGCCCGCAGCAGCGGCTTCTCGACGAGACCGATCATGAGGTCGTAGAGGCGGGCACTCGCGTGGTCGCGCAGGCCCCGCACGCACTCGATCAGCTTCTTCTCGACGATCTCGTCGAGCGTCACGTCCACCGCGACGGAGGCGGCGGCGGACACCGGCCCGATCGGCAGGTGCTCGGGCAGGATGACGCTGCTGGTGGCCATGACCATCGCGCGCTGGATCACGTTCTCGAGCTCGCGCACGTTGCCGGGCCAGTCGTGGCCGACGAGGCGGTCGAGCGCCTCGGGCGCCACGCCGCGCTCGCCCAGCTCCGCGGCGTACTTCGCGAGGAAGTGCTCGACCAGGAGCGGGATGTCGCGACGGCGCTCGCGGAGCGGCGGCAGGGTGACCGTCACGACGTTCAGCCGGTAGTAGAGGTCCTCGCGGAATCGCCCCTCCCTCATGAGGGCCTCGAGATCCCGGTTGCTCGCGGCGAGGACGCGCACGTCGACCCGGATCGAGTCGGTCCCGCCGAGGCGCTCGATCGCCCGCTCCTGCAGCGCCCGCAGCAGCTTGGTCTGGAGCTCCACGGGCATGTCCCCGATCTCGTCGAGGAAGATCGTGCCGCCGTGGGCGAGCTCGAGCCTGCCGAGCTTTCGCTCCTTGGCGTCGGTGAAGGCGCCCCGCTCGTGGCCGAACATCTCCGACTCGAGGAGCGTGCCCGGGATGGCGGCGCACGAGACGGCGACGAAGGGTCGGCCGGCGCGCCGGCTGTAGTGATGGATCGCCCGCGCGACCAGCTCCTTACCGGTCCCCGACTCGCCCCGGAGCAGCACGGTCACGTCGCTCGCGGCGATGCGCCCGATGGTCTTGTAGACGTCCTGCATCCGCGGGTGCCGGCCGATCAGGGCGCCGAACTCCCACACCTCCTGGAGCCCGCTCTTGAGCTGCGCCACCTCCTGGGTGAGTCGGCGGGCGGCGAGCGCGCGCTCGGCCAGCAGCACGACCTCGTCGAGGTCGAAGGGCTTGGCGAGGTAGTCGTAGGCGCCGCGCTGCATCGCCTGGATCGCGGTGTCCATCGTTCCGTGCGCCGTCATGACGATGACGGTCGCGTCCGGGCGGATCTGGCGCAGCCGCGCGAGCGCGTCGAGGCCATCCACCCCCGGCATCCGCACGTCCAGGAAGACGAGATCGAACGGCTCGGCCTCGAAGGCGCGGATCGCACTCGCGCCGTCCTTCACGCACGTGACCTCGTACCCCGCCTGCCTGAGTCCCTTCTCGAGGACCCAGCGGAGGCTGTCTTCGTCGTCGGCGATGAGGACGCGCGCGTTCATGCTGTCTATTGTAGCGAGCGCCGCGAGGCCGGCGCACTCCGTGGATGGCGTGCCGTGGGCACGCGGTGGCTCCGTCCGGCCAACACCAGTTCCGTCACTTCGCGATGGGGAGGAAGCAGGTCATGACCGTGCCGCGCCCCTCGGTCGACTCCACCTGGATCGCGCCCCGGTGCTCCTCGAGGATCCGGTGGCAGATCGCCAGGCCGAGGCCGAGCCCTCTGTCCTTGGTCGTGAAGAACGGGTCGAAGATCCTGCCTTGCGCGGCCTCCGGGATGCCGGCGCCCTCGTCGGCCACCTTCGCCTCCACCATGCTGCGCTGGCCCACGCCGAGATCCATCTTGCCGAAGAGGGGGTTGAGGCTGACCCGTGTCGTGAGGGTGATCCGCCCGCCGTCCCGCATCGCGTCCATGGCGTTCCGCACGAGGTTGTGGAACACCTGGCGCAGCCGATCCTCGTCGCCGAGGATGGGCGGCAGGCTCGGGTCGTAGCTGCGGAGCAGCGTGATGCCCCGCTCGCGGCAGCCCTCCTCGTGGAGCAGCGTCACGCGCTCGAGGAGCTGGTGGAGGTTGAGCGGCACGAGGCGGAGATGGACGGGGCGCGCGAGGTCGAGCAGCGTCTCGATGATCCGGTTGACGCGGTCCACCTCCGTCAGGAGCACGTCCGTGTACTCCCTGAGGCGCGGCTCGCCCGAGAGCTCGCGCGACAGGAGCTGGACCGCCCCGCGGATCGCGCCGAGCGGGTTGCGGATCTCGTGGGCGAGCCCGACCGCCATGCGGCCGGCGGCGGCGAGCGTCTCCCCGCGCCGCACCTCGGCCTCGAGCTGGCGGATGCGCGAGAGGTCGCGCAGCACGGCGACGGCCGCCTCGACGGTGCCGGCGCGCGCGAAGAGCGGCGCCGTCACGATGCTCACCGGCACCTGCCGGCCGTCGCTCCGCTCGACGGACGCTTCCGGCTCCGACCGGCTCTCGCCGGTGCCGAGCGTCTCGGCGAGCCGGCGCACGATCGAGGCGTCGGGCGGGAAGACCTCCTTCACGAAGCGCCCCTCGGCGCGCCGCGCCGAGCGCTCGGTCAGCACCTCGGCGGCGGAGTTCCAGAAGACGATCCGCAGGCTCGCGTCCACGGCGATCACCGCATCGGGCAGCCCCGCGAGCACCGCCTCGTAGTTCATTGTAACAGGGGCCGCGGGGCCGCGTGTGTCCGCAGGTGGCCTGAGACAGGCACGGTGTGGCTCCGTCCCTCCAGCGCACTCTTCATACCGCGAGGGCCATGTCGGGCAGCGCGTTGAGCGTGAGCGGCGCGCGCTCGCCGGCGGCCAGCCGCGCCGTCCCCGCGGCGGTGATCATGGCGGCGTTGTCGGTGCAGAGCCGCGGCGGCGGCACGTGCAGCGTGAGCCCGTGCTCCACGGCCTCGGCTGCGAGCCCGGCCCGGAGGGGGCCGTTCGCCGCGACGCCGCCCGTCAGCACCAGCCGCTTCACGCCGAGCCGGAGGGCTGCCTTGACGGTCTTCCGCACGAGCATCTTCACCATCGCGGCCTGGAAGGACGCCGCGACGTCCGCGACCTGCCGCACCGAGAGCGGCGCGTGGCGCTTCACGTGGAGCGAGACCGACGTCTTGATGCCGCTGAAGGAGAAGTCGGGCGCGCGGTCGGTCATGTGCGCCAGCGGGAACGTGATCGCCTTCGGGTCGCCGGTCCCGGCCGTGCGCTCGATGACCGGCCCGCCGGGGAAGCCGAGCCGCAGCAGCTTCGCGACCTTGTCGAACGCCTCGCCCGCCGCGTCGTCGCGCGTCTGGCCGACCAGGGCGTAGTCGAGCGGCCCGCGCGCGTGGTAGAGCGCGGTGTGGCCGCCCGAGACGACGAGGGCGAGGAACGGGTGGACCGGCGGATCGTCGGTCAGGAACGCCGCGTAGATGTGGCCTTCGAGGTGGTTCACGCCCACGAGCGGCAGCCGGTGCACCCACGCGAGCGATTTCGCGACGGCGCAACCGACGAGGAGCGAGCCGACCAGCCCGGGCCCCTGGGTGACGGCGATGCCGTCGAGGTCGCGGAGCCGGACGCCCGCGCCGTCGAGCGCCTTCTGGACCACGGGGACGATGACCTCGAGATGCCGCCGCGAGGCCAGCTCCGGCACGATACCGCCGTAGGGCGCGTGGATCGCATCCTGGGAGGCGACGACGCTCGACAGCACGCGCCTCCCGTCGGCGAGCACCGCCGCCGCGGTCTCGTCGCAGGAGCTCTCGACTCCCAGCACCAGCATCGCCGAGCCCCTGGAAGCGCCGCGGTCTACTGCGGCCGGACCTCGACCTTAGAGATGCCTCCCGGCCGCTGCTGCTCGAGGATCCGCATCGTCTTGATCACGTCGATCGCCCGCTGGACCTGGATGTCTTTCCGAAGCTCCGCCAGCGGATCGAGCGACGGCTGCCGGTCGCGGGTCGCCGGGTCCTTCGGCATCTCGACCACGATGTCGGGCGTGATGCCCTTGCCGTGGATCGAGCGCCCCTTCGGGGTGTAGTACTTGGCGGTCGTCAGCCGGAGCCCCGAGCCGTCGGAGAGCGGGATGATGGTCTGCACCGAGCCCTTCCCGAAGGTCTGCGTGCCGACGACGATCGCGCGGCCCCAGTCCTGGAGCGCGCCCGCCACGATCTCCGAGGCCGACGCGCTGCCCTGGTTGACCAGGACCACCATCGGCAGGTTCGGGTACGACTTCTTCGCGTGCGCGGAGAAGCGCATGTTCTGGTTCCGCACGCGCCCCTCGGTGTACACGACCAGCTTGCCGTCGTCGGTGAACTCCTCCGTGACCTCGACGGCCGCCGTCAGGAGCCCGCCGGGATTGTTGCGGAGGTCGAGGACGAGGGCCTTCATGCCCGCCTTGCTGGCCTTCTCGAGCGCGGCGGCCACGTCGCCCGGCGACTGCTCCTGGAACTGCCGCAGCTTGAGGTACGCGATGCCGCCGCCGAGGTCGTGCGCGCGCACCGACTGGACCCGGATCTGCTCGCGCGTGATCTCGAAATCGCGGGGCTCGGTCCAGCCCTCGCGCACGACCGTGATCGTCACCTTGGTGCCGGGCTTGCCGCGCATCCGCTTCACGGCGTCCACGAGCTGCATGTCCTTCGTCGAGAGCCCGTCGATCTTGACGATGCGGTCGCCGGTCTGGAGTCCGGCGCGGTACGCCGGCGTGCCCTCGATCGGCGAGACGACCGTGAGCACGTCGTCGCGGAGCGTGATCTCGATGCCGAGGCCGCCGAAGCTGCCGGAGGTCTCGACCTGCATCTCGCGGTAGCTGTCGGGGTCGAGGAAGGAGCTGTGCGGATCGAGCCCGCGCAGCGTGCCCTTGATCGCGCTGTAGATCAGGTCCTTGGGGGGAACCTCGTCGACGTACTGGTTCTGGACGATGGAGAGCACCTCCGTGAAGAGCCGGAGCTGCTCGTAGGTGGCGCCGCCGTCCGTCCCCTTGCTGGCCACGGAGCCGCCGAGCGACAAGGTCAGCACGACCAGCAGCGCACTGATCACGAACGCCTTCTTCATGGGTTCCCCCTCATGCCGATGCCGCCCTATCCCCGTTGCCGGAGCCATTCTACCGGGTCTTGCGGCTTGCCCTGATAGCGTACCTCGAAGTATAGCCGAGGCCCCGCGAGAGAGCCCGTGTCGCCGACGGTGCCGATCCGCTGTCCCTGCCGCACGTCGTCGCCCTCCTTCGCCTCGATCTCGGCGATGTGGGCGTACAGCGTGTAGTACTCGTTGCCGTGATCCAGGATGATCAGGTTCCCGTACCCCTTGAACCAGCCCGTGTAGATCACGTGCCCCGCGTACACCGCGGTGACGTTCCTGCCCTCGGCCGCCTCGATGTCCACCCCGTTCCGGAACGTCCGCGTCCCGAAGCGGGGATGCACCTGGGCGCCGAACGCCGTCACGATGCGCCCCTCCGTCGGCCACGGGAGCCGCCCCCGCAGGGTGCCAAACCCGACCCCCGGCGGCTCGACGCCCGCCTTCGGCGGCGGCACCTTCGCCAGCTTCCGCTGCCTGGCCTGAAGCTCGCGGATGAACGCTTCGAGGCGACGGGAGGCTTCGGTGAGCTCGCCCACCATCCGCTCGTGGAAGGCCCGCTCGTCGCGCACCTTCGCGAGCAGCGTGCGTCGCTTGGCGGCTTCCCGGTCGACTTCCGCCTGCTCGCGCTGGGCGTCGGCGAAGAGGCCCGCGAGCTCACGCTGGCGGGCCTCCTGGCGCCCCTTGCGGTCGGCGAGCTTGTCTCCCGTCCCACGATACTCCTGGATCAGCCGGGCGTCCAGGGCCGCCAGGCTCGTGAGGTGCCGGACGGCCGTCGCGCGCGCGACCGGATCGTCGCCGCTCAGAATGACCGGCAGGGCGCCGCCCTGCGCGTGCACGCGGTACATCGCCCGGAGGCGCCGCGCGAGCGCCTCCTCCTGGACCGTGCGCTGGCCCTCGAGCCTGCCGATCTCGCCCCCGAGCGCGCCGATCTCGGCCTGGGTTCGCCTGATCCGGCCCTCGAACCGCGCGACCTCGGCCTGCTTCTCGGCGAGCCGGCGCTCGATCTGATCGAGCTCGGCGAGCAGCGAGGTCTCGCGCGCCCGCGCCGCCGCCGCCTTCTCGCGCTCTTCGCTGAGACGCCTCTGCGTCTGCTGGAGCTTCTTCTGCTCGCTCTGAAGCGTGTCGTCCCGCTTCGTCTGCGCGCCCGCGGGCACGCTCGCGAGCACGATGAGCAGCGCCAGCATGACCGTGGCGGCGCCGCTCATGCGTCGCGACCGGCGCGGGCGAGCCAGCCGCCGAGACCACCCAGCAGACCACCCGCGAGCAGCAGCACGCCGAGGCCCAGCGGCGGGAGGAAGGCGATGTCGGGCAGGCCGAGGGTCAGGTTGACGAGAGGCTCGAGGCGCGGCGCGACGACGCCGTGGGCCGCGACGAGCGCGGCGAGCGCCAACATGGCGCCGACGAGGCCCTGGAGCATCCCCTGGAGCAGCAGGGGGAGCCGGATCGTCATCTCGGAGGCGCCGACGAGCCGCATGATCTCCGTCTCCTGCCGCCGGGCGTGCAGGATGAGCGTCGTCGCCGTCGTGACGGTCAGGATCGCCGCGACGCCCAGGACGGCGCCGAGGCCGAGGCCGATCGTCGTCAGGAGCCGCTGCCACTGCGAGAGGCGCTCGACCCAGTCCACGCTGCCGGCGATTTCCTCGGCCTCGGGGAGCGACGAGAGGCGCTCGAGCAGGGCCCGCGCGCCGTCCGGAGTCGCGGCGGGCGCGGCGGGCGTGATCTCGAGCGACGCGGGGAGGGGGTTCGACGGGAGCTGCGAGACGACGCTCGCGTCCTTGCCGAGGACCTCCTTCAGCGACCTGAGCGCCTCGGCCTTGCCGATGTAGAGCACGCTCGCGACGCCGGGGACCGACTGGACGCGCTCCACGAGCGCCGGGACCTCGCCCGCCGCGGGCTCGCGCTTCAGGTAGACGATGATGCGCACGCGCTCGCGCCACCGCGCCACCGCGCGATCGAGGTTCGACGACAGGAGCCAGAACCCGCCGAGCGCGGCGAGCGAGAGCGTGATCAGGACGATCGCGCTCACCGCCACGCGGCCCGCGCGCCTGAGATCCCGGAGCGCCTCGCCGATCAGGAACGCGAGCACGGGCTCAGCCCTCGTCCTTCACGACGCGCCCGCCGGCGAGCGTGATCGTGCGCCGCCGGAGCGCCCTGGCGAGCCGGGCCTGGTGGGTGGCGAGCACGACGGTCGTCCCGCCCCCGCCGATGTCCTTCAGCACGTCGATGATCTCGGCCTCCATCGCGTCGTCGAGGTTTC
>JBBTPF010000258.1:0-2292 GCA_038066295.1 Candidatus Methylomirabilota bacterium
GCGAGCGCGAAGGTGCGCGTGTTGACGCCGGCGATGTCGTTCATCGGGTGATGGGGGTTCAGCGAGACCGTCGAGGCGCAGTAGACGAGGAGCTTCTCGCGCCCGAACGCCTGGGGGCCCGCCATCGCGCGGATCGCCGGGTCGTCGGCGCCCTTCCAGCCGTCGCCCCAGAGCCTGAGTGGATAGCCCAGGAGCTCGCGGACGAAGCGCTCGCGGTACGGGTAGCGGTTGCCGACGAACGAGAGCGGCGAGCCGTAACGCCGCGCTTCCTCCGCGGTCGGCGTCACCGGATGGTGGGCCGCGGGCACGCAGTACATCGGGAGATAGTGGAGGTTGCGGAGGCCCACCTGCTGGAGGCTCCGCATCGCGTAGCGCTCCTTGGTGAAGAACAGGTCGTACGCCTCGATCGCCTCGAACGGCAGCATCCAGAGTGGATTGTCGGGGAAGAAATTCAGGAAGAGCGCGTCGAGCCGCTTCTTCACGCGGCGAACGAGCCCGGGGGTGATCGGCCCGCCCTTGATCACGAGCACGAGCGACGGCCGCCACGCGAGGCACAGGCGCTCGAGCCCTCTCAGGAGAAAGAGCTGGTACGCGGCTTTCGTGCCCTTGTTCTTGTAGAGCGGGTTGTCCCTCCGGTACTCGAACGTGCGGACCTCGTGGCCGCAGACGCGGAGCTCGTCGGCGAAGTCCATCCCCATGAGCCCGGGCCGCTCGAACGGGAGCACGATCAGCCAGCGCACGGGCCGTAGCGTAGCACTACCGGGGGAAGCGAGGCGGCGGTGTCAGGCGACCGCGGTGGCGGCGCGGGTCTGGCGGAAGCGCACCGCGAAGTGCGGATCGAAGAGCGCCGCCGTCGCGACGAGCGCCGCGTCGGCGCCCTCGCGCAGGAGGTAGTGGGCGCGCTCCTCCGTCGAGATGCCGCCCACGGCGAGGACGGCGCGGTCCCAGGCGCCCGCCCGGCGCCAGGCCAGCATCTCCTCCACCTGTCGCGACGCGACGGGGAAGAGGCTCGCGCCGACGACGTCGGCGCGCTCGCGTCCGGGGCCCTCGAAGGCCGGAGTGCCCTTCTCGTCCACGACCCGGCGGTGGAACGCGTGGACCAGCACGAAGCCGCTCGCCCAGGGCGCGAGCTTCGTCGCCGTATCGTGGAGCGCGCGAGGGCTCCGGAAGACGCCGAGCCTCGCGAGGACGGGCACCGTCACGGCCGCGCGCGCGCGGTAGAGGATCTGCGCGGCGAGACGGACGTTCTCGTAGATCATCTGCGGCTGCCCGGCGAACGGGTCCGGCAGCGCCAGGTGGACCTCGACGGCGTCCGCCCCGCTCTCGGCCGCCCACCGGGCGCAGCGCGCGTAATCGGCGACGAGCGCCTCGGCGTCGCCGTCCGGCTCGGGGGTGCCCATCACGCTCACGATCAGCACCTGGCCGCGTCCGATCCGCTCCCTGGCGCGGCGCACGTCCTTCCGCCACACGTCGGGCTCCATCGAGGGCTCGCCCATCGAGACGGCGACCGTCGCCGCGCCGTTGGCCGCCTGGCGCCGGGTGACGACGGCCACCTGCTCCTTGTTCTCCACGTGGCGGATATTCGGCAGCGGATGGGCAGGCCGGTACGCGGAGCGGACCGTGGCGTACGTCAGGATGTCGAAGCCGAGGCGGGCGTAGCTCTCGACCCACTTGGAGCTGAGGAGGGGCCCTGCGGAGATCCCGAGGCTCGAGTTGAGCTGGCGATCGAACAGCCGGCCGCCCGGGCCAGGGGGGATCCGCCGGACCCTGGGGAGCGCCGGAGCGTGGCCGCAGTTCCACTGGTACGACCGATCGAGCCTATAGGTCGCCTGCGGAATGGCTAGATCACTCCGTTTCCGCGCAAAAGTTCGCGCAAGTCCCTACTATATCAGATACTTACGCGACATCCTAGCGAGAAAACCGCTGAGAGGCGGTGACGTTATCGGGGCCGCGGGCGGGCGAGGTCTCGGGCGACCCGTTCCTGCCGCGGGTCGGTGCGGCGCTGCGGCCGGGAGTGGGAACGGCGCCGCGGGGAATCACGCTCCGCTCGCCGTGGTCGCAGAGACTCGCCCGCCCGCGGCCCCGATAACGTCACCGCCTCTCAGCGGAAGGCCGGCATCACTTCCTTCGCGACCAGCTCGAGCTCCCGCATGACGTGGGCGTGCGGCATGCCGGGGAAGAACGTCCGGCAGATCAGGTGGGTCATGCCGTGCTCCTCGACGAAGCGCCGGATCTTCGGGATGCACTGGTCGGGGCCGCCGATGATGAACCGGTCCTCCATGAGGCGGTCGA
>JBBTPF010000259.1:0-5520 GCA_038066295.1 Candidatus Methylomirabilota bacterium
GAATTTCGACCCATGCCGCGGGCTGGTCTCTTCTGGCGCCGTCAGCCAGGACCACCGGGACCTGTCGGTCCGGAGTGATTCCGAGGCTGGCCGGAAGAGGGGTTGGAAACTGGCAGAAGGCGGCTCCGGTGTCCACGAGACATTTCACCGGAGCCGGCGGCTTATCGCTGGCTCCCGCTGGACGGACGTGGACCTCAACTGAAAACGTGCCCATGACACCCCCAATTTACCATGCGGCTTCGGGTGCCCACCTCGGTGTCATCACGCCTCCCGATTCCGGCGCCCGCGGCGCGCAGGAGATTTGCGCCCGTGCGGGCGCCCCCGTATCATACGTGCAGCCACTCGAGGGGAGGGCCACGGCGATCGAGCGCGGATACACGCTGGATGCGAAGTTCCGTCAAGAAGAAGGCGTCATCTTCCTCTCGGGCATCCAGGCCCTCGTCCGGCTGCCGCTCGACCAGCACCGGGCGGACAAGCGCCGGGGGCTCAACACCGCCACGCTGATCTCGGGCTATCGCGGCTCGCCGCTCGGCGGGCTCGACCTCACTCTCGAGCGGAACCCGGATCTCCTCCGCGAGCACAACGTGGTCTTCATCTCCGGCGTCAACGAGGACCTCGGGGCGACGGCCGTCTACGGCAGCCAGCTCGCCAACCTCTTCCCCCAGCCGAAGTACGACGGTGTCCTCGGCATGTGGTACGGCAAGGGCCCCGGCGTGGACCGGACGGGCGACATCTTCAAGCACGCGAACTACGCCGGCGTCTCGCGCCACGGCGGCGTCCTGGCGCTCGGCGGCGACGACCCGCTCTCCAAGTCGTCCACGATCCCGTCGCACTCCGAGGTCGCGTTCTACGACGCCCTCTTCCCGGTGGTCTTCCCCGGGACCGTCCAGGAAATCCTCGATTTCGGCCGGCTGGGCTTCGAGCTCTCGCGCTACTCGGGGCTCTGGGTGGGCTTCAAGATCGTGACGAACGTCGCCGATGAAATCGGCACGGCGGAAGTGGCCCCCGATCGTGTCGTCATCGCGGAGCCCGGTTTCATGTACGACGGCCGGCCGTGGCAGCAGCGGCAGAACCCGCTCCTGCTGCCGCCGTGGGGGCTCGAGACCGAACGCGAGATCCACTACGGGCGGCTCGAGGCGGCCAAGGCGTTCGCCGCGGCGAACGGGCTCAACCGGATCACGGTCCCCACGCCCGGGGCCTGGCTCGGGATCGCGGCGCCCGGCAAGACCTACTACGACCTCCGCGAGGCGCTCGCCGAGCTCGGCCTCGACGCCGCGGCGCTCCGGCACCACGGCATCCGCCTCCTGAAGATCGGCATGCTTTTCCCGATGGAGTCCGGGATCGTCCGCGAGTTCGCGCGCGGCCTCGAGGAGCTGCTGGTGGTCGAGGAGAAGCGCGCGTTCTGTGAGCTCTTCATCCGCGAGATCCTCTATAACCAGGCCGAGCGCCCGCGCGTCGTCGGCAAGTACGATCTGGACGGCCGGCCGCTCGTCCCCGCGGATGCCGAGCTCGACGCCGACCGCATCGCCCGGATCGTCGCGACGCGGCTCGAGCGGAAGGTGCACCTCGACTCGATCACCGCGCGCGTGGCGCTCCTCGAGGCGCTGCGCCAGCGGCCCGTGCCGCTCACGCTCGCGCGCCAGCCCTACTTCTGCTCGGGCTGCCCGCACAACCGCGGGACGCTCCTGCCGGAGGGCTCGATCGCGGGCGGGGGTATCGGCTGCCACGGCATGGCGCTCCTGATGGACCGGCGGACGATGGGCATCACCCACATGGGCGGCGAAGGCGCGCAGTGGGTCGGCATGGCCCCCTTCTCCAACATGAAGCACATCTTCCAGAACCTCGGCGACGGAACCTTCTTCCACTCGGGCTCGCTCGCGATTCGCCAGGCGGTCGCCGCCGGCGCCAACCTCACCTACAAGATCCTCTACAACTCCGCCGTGGCGATGACGGGCGGCCAGGACGCGGCCGGCGCGATGCCGGTGCCGGAGATGACGCGCGCGCTCCACGCCGAGGGCGTCAGGCGCATCATCGTGATGACCGACGAGCCCGGGAAGTACCCGAAGGGCGTCCAGTGGGCGCCCGGCGTGGAGGTGTGGTACCGCGACCGGCTCGACGAGGCGCAGCGCCTCCTGCGCGACATCCCGGGCGTGACCGCGCTCATCTACGACCAGCGGTGCGCGGCGGAGAAGCGCCGGCTCAGGAAGCGCGGCAAGCTCCCGGACCCCGCCATGCGCGTCTTCATCAACGAGGCCGTGTGCGAGGGTTGCGGCGACTGCGGCGTGAAGTCGAACTGCCTCTCCGTGCATCCGGTCGAGACGGAGTTTGGACGGAAGACCCAGATCCATCAATCGTCCTGCAACAAGGACTATTCGTGCCTGGAGGGCGATTGTCCGTCCTTCCTCACGGTCGTGCCGCTCGGCGAGCCCCGGAAGAGGGAGCGGAAGGTCTTCGAGGTCGAGCGGGGGCTGCCCGAGCCCGCGCTCCGCGTCCCGCGCGACGCGAACGTCTTCATGATGGGCATCGGCGGCACCGGCGTCGTGACCGTCAACCAGATCCTCGGCACCGCCGCGCTCCTCGACGGCAAGCAGATCCGCGGTCTCGACCAGACGGGGCTCAGCCAGAAGGGCGGCCCGGTGGTCTCGCACTTGAAGCTCTTCGACGTAGCGCATGATGTCTCGAACAAGATCGCCGCCGGCGAGGCCGACTCCTACGTGGGCTTCGATATCCTCGTCGCGACCGCCCCGCAGAACCTCGGGCAGGCGCGGCCCGACCGGACGATCGCGATCGTCTCCACGAGCGAGGTGCCGACGGGCGCGATGGTCACGCACACCGACGTCGAGTTCCCCGAGGCGAACGAGCTCATCACGTCCATCGACCGCGTCACGCGCAAGGACGAGAACGTCTACCTCGACGCCCTCGGGCTCGCCGAGCTGCTCTTCGACGACCACATGGCGTCGAACATGCTCGTGCTCGGCGCGGCGTACCAGGCCGGCGCGATTCCCGTGAGCGCCGCGGCGATCGAGGACGCGATCGCGCTGAACGGCGTGTCGGTCCAGATGAACACGCACGCCTTCCGCGCGGGCCGGCTCGTCGTCGCCGACCCCGGGTGGGCCGGGACGCTCGGGAAGCGGCGGCTCGGCGCCGTCGAAGCCGGGCCCCCGCTCACGACCGAGGCCCGCCGGCTCGTCGAGAGCGTGGGCGTCGCGGGAGCGCTGGAGCGGCTCCTCGCGATCCGCGTCCCGGAGCTCTGCGCCTACCAGGATGCGGCCTACGCGCGGGAGTACGTGGACTTCGTGCGGCGGGTGCGGGACGCGGAGCGACGCGCCGTTCAGGACGAGACGCGGCTCGGCGAGGGGGTCGCGCGCCACCTCTTCAAGCTCATGGCCTACAAGGACGAGTACGAGGTCGCGCGCCTGCACCTGAAGGACGACGTCGCGAAGGCCCTCGCGGCCGAATTCCCCGGCGGCGTCACGCTCCGGTACCATCTGCAGCCGCCGATCTTGCGCGCGCTCGGCTGGAAGAAGAAGCTCCGGCTCGGCCAGTGGTTCAGCGGCGTCTTCCGGCTCCTCGCGGCGCTGAAGGGGCTCCGCGGCGGAGCGTTCGACCCGTTCGGCCGGGCGGAGGTCCGCCGCGTCGAGCGACAGCTCCCGGGCGAGTACCGCACGCTGATCGAGAAGGCGCTCGTCGGTCTCTCTCCCGAGAGCTACGAGCGCGCGGTGAAGCTCGCGAACCTGCCCGACGTGATCCGCGGCTACGAGGACGTCAAGCTCGGGAACGTCCAGCGCTTCCGCGATCAGGTCCGGGCCCTGGGGTTCTGACGATGGCAGGCGTGAAACGGAAGTTGAAGAAGCGCGTGAAGCGCCTCGAGCGGAGGACCCGCGTGACCGCGGAGCGCGCGCGCCGGAAGGTCGAGCCGAGGGTCCGCGAAGCCGTCGCCTCGGCGCGCGCGCTGGGCCGCGGGCTCCGCGCCGGCCGCAAGGCCGGCGCCGCCGCCTACCGCGCGGGCCGCCCGCCCAGGCGCTGATCACCAGCGCTCGGGACGCGCGCGTTCGCGCTTGAGCGCGCCCCGGTGCTTTTTCGTCTCGAGGCGCCGCTCCGTCGCGCCCGCGGGCGTCCGCGATTTCCGGCGCTTCAGCGGCTCCCGGAGCGCCGCGGCGACGAGCGCCCGCACCTTCTCGTGCGCGTCCTCGAGGTTCCGCGCCTGGTTGCGCGTGCGCTGGCTCGTGACCATGAGCCGGCCGCCGGCGTCCACGCGGTGGCGACAGAGGGCGGCGAGCCGCGCGCGCGCGGCCTCGGAGAGCCCCTCGATCGCCTGGAGGTCCACGCGCAGATCCACCTTCGTCGCCACCTTCTGGACGTTCTGGCCGCCGGGCCCGGAGGCGCGCGCGGCGTGCATGGTGATCGCGTGCGCCGGGACGCGCACCGCGCCGGTGACGGCGATCGCCCGGCTCATGCGCGCATTGTACCGTCTATAATCTGTGTTCGTGACCGTCGCGGAGCGGAAGCGCCTCATCGCGGTCGCCCGCGGGGCCGCCCACGCCGATCTCTACGTTCGCGGCGGCACGCTGCTGAACGTCTACACGGGCGAGGTCTACGCGGCGAACGTCGCCGTCCGGGGCGAGCGGATCGCGTACGTCGGCGCGCGCGAGGACATGGTCGGCCCTCGCACGAAGACGCTGGAGGCCTCGGGCAAGACGCTCGTGCCCGGCTACATCGACCCGCACGTCCATCCCGCGAACCTGACGACGCCGTCCGCGCTCGCGCGCTTCGTCCTGCCGCTCGGCACGACGAGCGTCTTCGCCGACACGCTCCAGTTCTGGGAGCTCGGCGGCCTGCGCGCCTTCCGCGCGGTCGCCGACGCGCTCGCCCGCTCGCCGCTCAAGTTCTACTGGATGATCCGGCCTCACGCCCAGTCCCGGACCGCCGGCGAGCCGCGGCGGTTCAAGCTGGCGGATCTCGCGAAGGCGATGGCGCATCCGTGCGCCGTCGCGATCGGCGAGGTGACGCGCTGGCCCGAGGCCTGCGGCGGGAGCCTCGATCTCCTGCGCCGGCTCGCGCTCGCCCACGGCCGGCTGCCGCGCGTGGAGGGCCACACGGCGGGCGCGGCGAGCGAGAAGGTATCGGGGATCGCGGCGGCGGGCTTCACCTCGGACCACGAACCGATCACCGCGCGCGAGGCGCTCGAGCGCGCGCGCCAGGGGATCGCGGTGATGCTCCGCGAGTCCTCGCTTCGTCCCGACCTCAGGGGCCTCCTCGACGCGCTCAAGGAGGCGCCCGCGCTCGCCTCCCGCCTCATGCTCACCACCGATGGCTCGATGCCCGCGTTCGTGCGCGACCACGGCTTCGTGGACCATCTGATCCGCGTGGCGCTCGAGCGGGGCGTCACCCCGGTGGACGCCTACCGTATGGCCACGCTGAACCCGGCGACCTACTACGGGCTCGACGGCGACATCGGCGGGATCGCGCCCGGCCGCTACGCGGACCTCTGCGTGCTCCGCGATCTCGCCGAGCCGCGGC